>NZ_JBFBJY010000016.1:0-135299 GCF_040702125.1 Kitasatospora sp. NPDC085895
GACTACACGGCTGCCGGCCACGAGGCGGCCCGGCTCCGGGCGAGATCCGCTCGCAGGTCGGCCCCACCGGCGCCGTCGGAGGGCGTGACCGCCGACGGCAGGAAGTCGGAACGGAACTCCGGCTCTGCCGCACCATCGCTTGCAGCCCAGGCGAGCAACTCGCTCGCGGTTCTGGTGCTGGCGGGATCGGCCGCCTCGGCCATCAGCCGGGCGGCATCGACGGCATCCGTCTGCGGTGGGACGACCAGCAGGTTCAGCCGGCGCGGAGCGTACGAGCAGACCATGATCATGTGCTCGTCCTGTTCGGTGGTGAACCAGCCCGCATGTACGGTGTGGCCCGCGACCGGGATCCGCCGCGGGATGAGCGGCCACTGGGCGGGGTTCACCGTGATCCGGGTGATCCGGCCCCACCGCTCGTCGATCTCGGCGGCCAGGGAGGGGAGTTCGAGAAGAAGGTCACGCGACCGGGGCCACCAGGCCCCGTCCAGTCGGCCGGCCCGTACGCCGTCGGGCGCGAGGGAGAGCCGCACGGGTGATTCGGGGGCGGTCGGCGCCGTCGCAGGATCGAGGATCGCAGTCATGAGGAGAGACCCGCCTCCGGACCCGGCCTGGGCCAGGTCCGGGATAGCCGTTCGCCGGAGACGACGCCAGTATCCGGTGCCGGCATGCGAAGTGCCTTCGGTGATGCCCAGGTTACTCCCGGTCCGGCCTGAACCCCGCACGGTCGTGAGGGTCAGATTTTCCGCCCGGCACCTTCGGACGGACACACGGAACGACGAGGGCGGTCCTCAGACGCGCCCGTAGCGGGCCGCCTGGTCGGCGAACTCCCTGGCCATCTCCTCGGAAACGGTCGGACGGGTGCGGTGGATGGCGTTCAGGTAGTCCTGAGTGCCGGGTTGGCTTCGCTCCCCGGTGTCGAGCGTGTGCTCGAAGGCGCTCTGGGCGACCGCCATGGCGACCTGCCTGATGTCGGCGGGAGTGAAGCCCTCGCTGGCCTCGGCGAGGGCTGCGGTGTCGGCGACGGTGCCCGTTTTCGCCGTGTAGCCGGTCCACAGCGCGTTGCGGGCCTCGGGGTCCGGCGGCCCGACCGGCAGGACGTAGTCGAACCGGCCGTGGCGCAAGAACGCCGGGTCCAGTGCGGCCACCGAGTTGGTGGCGCAGACGAGGAGCCGACCGTCGCGGTCTCGGAACCGCACGATCGACTTGAGGAGTTCGTTGACCACGCCGACCGACGCGGGGGCGGCGAGGCTGCGCGTACCGGCGACCTCCTCCACCTCGTCGATGAAGAGCAGCACGTGGTCGAGCTGCGCCACCTCTTCGAAGCGGCGGCCGAGTCCGGTGACCAGCCCCTCCTCCGACGCGAGCCGGGAGGGGAAGAGCTCGACGAACGGCCAGCCGAGCCGACCGGCCACGGCCTTGGCGAACGTACTCTTGCCCGTGCCCGGCGGACCGAACAGCACGACCGCGCGAGGCGGCTCCACTCCGTGGGCGTCCGCCAGTTCGGGATTCGCCAGAGGTAGCACCAGGCGCCGTTCGATGAGCCGCTTCTCGTCGGCCATGCCCGTGAGCTGCTCCCAGAGGCGGGCTTCGGGCATGACCGCGCCCAGCTCGGCGAGGACCGCCGTGCCCTGGGCGCTGACGGCCTCCGACTTCTCGAAGTACGTGAGCCCCCGGCGGGGGCGGAATCCGGAGTTGCCCAGCGCTGTGACGCCGGTTTCCTCTTCGGGCAGCAGTGCTGCGACGATTCTGGCGCCGGCGTCCCGCAGGCGGTGTTCCAGCGCGGACAGCAGCGCGATGCCCATGCCCGGGTTCCGCCAGGCGGGGTGCAGCGCCAAGCGGAGCACCCATGCCCGGTCCCCGTCCACCCGGCCCACTGCCGCGCCCACGAGATGTCCGTCGGCCACCACGACGACGCTCGGATTCCGCGCCTGCAGCGCGGCGACGACGTCGGAGAGGCGGAAGACGGCGGGGCGGTCCGCGGTGGCGCTCTCGGCGTCGAGCCGGACCACCGCTTCCAGGTCGTCCGGCGTGAAGTCCCTGACGTGCCATACAGCCATACGCTGCTCTCGAACGTCGCGTCCCGGACTTCCATCATCGGCCGCCTCCTGCGTGGCCGCCCGCCCGGGAGGGCAACCACGACCGCCGGCGGAGGGCAGGGCAGCCGCACAAGTCGCAGGAACGACGAAGGCCCGGACCGCGTGGTGCGGTCCGGACCTTCGGTAAGGCGGAGGATACGAGATTCGAACTCGTGAGGGGTTGCCCCCAACACGCTTTCCAAGCGTGCGCCCTAGGCCTCTAGGCGAATCCTCCGTGGGAGAGCTTAGTACATGTCGAGGGGTGCTCGCGAACCGCTATCCCGCAGGTGGCCGTGCGCGGTCGCCTGCGGATCTCAGACGGGGTGGGGTGGACCACCCGGGGCTCGCGATCCGCTACTCTTGGGGCAGCCCCTCGTGCGGCGTCATCTCTCTGAACCCCCCCAGGGCCGGAAGGCAGCAAGGGTAGGAGGGCTCTGGCGGGTGCACGAGGGGTCCTTGCGTTTGCGGGCGGCCCCGGGTCGTGCCGGGGAAGGCCGCGTTTGTCGGCCCGTCCCGATATCGTCGGTGGCGTGTCCCTAGCCCTGTACCGCCGCTACCGCCCCGAGACCTTCGCGGAGGTCATCGGGCAGGAGCACGTGACCGCCCCGCTCCAGCAGGCCCTGCGTAACAACCGGGTCAACCACGCGTACCTGTTCAGCGGGCCGCGCGGCTGCGGCAAGACGACCAGCGCCCGCATCCTGGCGCGCTGCCTGAACTGCGAGCAGGGCCCGACGCCCACGCCCTGCGGCGAGTGCCAGTCCTGCCGCGACCTGGCGACCGGCGGCCCCGGCTCGATCGACGTGATCGAGATCGACGCCGCCTCGCACGGTGGCGTCGACGACGCGCGCGAGCTGCGCGAGCGGGCCTTCTTCGCGCCGGTGCACAGCCGGTACAAGATCTTCATCCTGGACGAGGCGCACATGGTGACCTCGGCCGGCTTCAACGCCCTGCTGAAGGTCGTGGAGGAGCCGCCGGAGCACCTCAAGTTCATCTTCGCGACCACCGAGCCGGAGAAGGTGATCGGGACGATCCGGTCCCGCACCCACCACTACCCGTTCCGCCTGGTGCCGCCCGGCACCCTGCGGGACTACCTGGCCGAGGTCTGCGGCCGCGAGGGCATCCAGGTCGAGGACGCGGTCTTCCCGCTGGTCGTCCGGGCCGGCGCCGGCTCCGTCCGCGACTCGATGTCGGTGATGGACCAGCTGCTGGCCGGTGCCGGCGAGGCCGGTGTGACCTACCAGATGGCCACCGCCCTGCTCGGCTACACCGACTCCGCGCTGCTCGACGAGGTCGTGGACGCCTTCGCGGCGCACGACGGCGCGACGGTCTTCCAGGTGGTCGACCGGGTCGTCGAGGGCGGCCACGACCCCCGCCGGTTCGTGACGGACCTGCTGGAGCGGCTGCGCGACCTGGTGATCCTCGCCACAGTGCCGGACGCCGGCGAGAAGGGCCTGATCGACGCCCCGGCCGACCGGATCGCCGTCATGCAGGCGCAGGCGGACCGCTTCGGCGCGGCCGAGCTCAGCCGCGCCGCCGACATCGTCAACACCGGTCTGACCGAGATGCGCGGCAACGCCGCCCCCCGCCTCCAGCTGGAGCTGATCTGTGCCCGGGTGATGCTGCCCGGCGCGTACAGCGACGAGCTGTCGCTGCAGGCCCGGCTGGACAAGCTGGAGCGGCGCGCCTCGGCCGGCGGCCTCCCCGCGGGCGGCCTGCAGATGCCTGCCGGGCCGATGCCCGGTGTGCCGGCGGCCGTGCCGGACCTGCCGGCCGCGCCCGCGGTGCCGCAGGCCGCTCCCCAGCAGTTCGCCGCCCAGCAGCCCGCAGCCCAGGCCCCGGCCGCTCCGCCCCAGGCCGCCCCGGCCGCTGCCGCCCCCGCGGCGGGCGCCCCGGCCCCCGGCGCCTGGCCGATCCCGCGCAGCTTCCCGGCCGCCGGGCAGGCCCCGGCCCAGGCGCCCGCGCCGGCCCCGCAGCCGTCCACGCCTCCGCAGGCACCCGCCGCGGCCCCGACACCGATGGCCGCTCCTCCGGCCGCCGCCGCGGCCCCCGCCGCGGCGGCGTCCGGCAGCCAGCCGTCGGCCGCCGCGCAGCAGGGCGCCGCCCAGATCCGGCAGATGTGGCCGCAGATCCTGGACGCGGTGAAGAACCGGCGCCGCTTCACCTGGATCCTGCTCAGCCAGAACGGCCAGGTGGCCGGTTTCGACGGCAAGGTCCTGCAGGTCTCCTTCATCAACGCCGGTGCCCGGGACAGCTTCGTGGGCAGCAACAGCGACGAGGTGCTCCGCCAGGCACTGGCCGACGCCCTCCAGGTGGACTGGCGGGTCGAGTGCATCGTGGACCCGTCCGGCGGGGCCGGTGGCGCGGGTGCGCCCGCGGCGCCGCAGGCCGGCGGTGGTGGCGGTGGCTGGGGTGCGCCGCAGCGCCCCGCGGCCCCGCCCGCCCAGCCGTTCCAGCCGCAGCCGGCCGCCCCGCCGCAGGCCGCGGCCCCGCAGCCGGCCGCCCCGGTGCAGCCGCAGCGTCCGGCCCCGCAGGCCGCGGCTCCGCAGCCGTCGGCCGCACCGCCGCAGCCGTCGGCCGCACCGCCGCAGGCGGCGGGGACGTACCAGCCGCCGCAGCCGCCGCCGGTCGCGCCGGAGGACGACGTCCCGGAGGACGACGACCCGGACCTGACCGAGGAGGCCTTCTCCGGCCAGGAGCTGATCATCCGTGAGCTCGGGGCGACCGTCCTGGAGGAGATCCACCACAACACCTGAGCCGCCCGTCCGGGCCCGCGTCCGGCCACCCCGGCGGCCGTTCACCGGCCGTTCCGGGCCACCGGCCGGCCGGGGGTGGGCAGGGCAGCCGCGGCGGCCGTCCGGGCCGCGTAGGCTCGGGGGCGACGATGTCGTACAGGACAGGAGATGTGCCGTGTTCCCTGGTGGCCAGCCCAACATGCAGCAGCTGCTGAAGCAGGCGCAGAAGATGCAGGAGGAGCTCGGCAAGGTCCAGAAGGAGCTGGCCGAGACCAAGGTGAGCGGTTCGGCGGGCGGCGGCCTGGTCGAGGCGACGGTGACGGGCTCCGGCGAGCTGGTCGCGCTCGCGATCGCGCCGGCCGCGGTCGACCCGGAGGACACCGAGACCCTGGCGGACCTGGTGCTGGCCGCGGTGCGGGACGCCAACGCGGCGGCCCAGAAGCTGCAGGCCGAGCGGATGGGCCCGCTGACCCAGGGCCTGGGCGGCGGCGGCATCCCCGGCCTGCCCTTCTGAGTCGGGGCCCGGTCCTGGCCCGATCGGGCACCGCCGCCGCGGCCGCCCGCCGCGCGCGGTGCACCGCGGGTGGCACTCCGGTGGCGTGCAGTGTGCCGGTACGCGCCGGTGCTGTGTGATTTATGGGTGAGTCGGGCGCCGGACGGTGTGTCCGGCGCCCGATCCGTTGGATGATGGCACCGGAGCGACGGGCACCGGAGCACTGGGTTCCGGGCCGTGGCCCCGGCCGAAGGAAGGCGTGACGTGTACGAGGGCGTGGTTCAGGACCTGATCGACGAACTGGGCAGGCTGCCCGGCGTCGGGCCCAAGAGCGCGCAGCGGATCGCCTTCCACGTCCTGCAGGCCGATCCGGTGGACGTCCGGCGGCTGGCCGGCGCGCTGATGCAGGTGAAGGAGAAGGTCCGGTTCTGCGCGGTCTGCGGCAACGTCGCGGAGTCCGAGCAGTGCCGGGTCTGTCTGGACCCGCGCCGCGACCTCGCGGTGATCTGCGTGGTCGAGGAGCCGAAGGACGTGGTGGCGATCGAGCGGACGCGCGAGTTCCGCGGCCGCTACCACGTGCTGGGCGGCGCGATCAGCCCGATCGAGGGCGTCGGTCCGGACGACCTGCGGATCCGGGAGCTGATGACCCGGCTCGCCGACGGCACGGTCACCGAGCTGATCCTGGCCACCGACCCCAACCTGGAGGGGGAGGCGACCGCCACCTACCTGGCCCGGCTGTGCAAGCCGATGGGTCTGAAGGTGACCCGGCTGGCGAGCGGCCTGCCCGTCGGCGGGGACCTGGAGTACGCCGACGAGGTCACCCTCGGCCGGGCCTTCGAAGGGAGACGACTGCTCGATGTCTGACCACAGGGACACCGCCCACACCAGCGAGCCCGACGACTTCGCCGTGCAGATCGCCGACTCGGTGGAGAGCTTCGTGCTCGCCGTCACCGAGGTCGCCAAGGGCGACGAGCCGGGCAGCGCGATCTCGCTGCTGCTGCTGGAGGTCTCGCAGCTGCTGCTGGCGGGCGGCCGGCTGGGGGCGATCGAGGACGTCGTGCCGGAGGACCGCTTCGAGCCGGACACCGGGCCGGAGCCGGACGGCGTCGAGCTGCGCGAGCGGCTCGCCGAGCTGCTGGCGCCGATCGACGTGTACCACGAGGTCTTCGACCCCTACGGTCCGCCGGAGAAGCCGAGCGCCTTCCGGATCTCGGACGACCTGGCGGGCGTGGTCGCCGAGCTGCGGCACGGCCTGGTGCACTACCGGGAGGGCCGGGTCAGCGAGGCGCTGTGGTGGTGGCAGTTCTCGTACCTGTCCAACTGGGGCTCGACCTGCACCGCGGTGCTGCGGGCGCTGCAGTCGCTGATCGCGCACGTCCGGCTGGACAGCCCGATCGGTGCGGCGGTGGACGGTGCGGACACCGACCAGGACGGTCTCACCGACGAGCAGCTGGAGCAGCAGGCGGGCGACCTGATGGCCGCCGAGCTGGGGATGTGACGAAGGTTCCACCGAATCTCCCCATCGTGAAATCCGGGGTCGGGCTGGTGCCCGGCCCCGGATTTTCTTTCGGCGGGCGGCCGTCCGCCCGCAGACCTGCCTGTTGCCGCTGCTCACCAGGCGATATGGTCGTCTCGTCATATGGATGGCTCCGGTCGCCCGCGCCCCGCTCGATAGACTGGCCGCGACCGCAGAAGGGGGCCACCACCCCCGAAACGACACAAGTCGAGGAGCGCACGTGGGCCTTGTCGTGCAGAAGTACGGCGGCTCATCCGTTGCGGATGCCGAAGGCATCAAGCGCGTCGCCCGACGGATCGTCGACACCAGGAAGGCCGGCCATGAGGTCGTCGTCGTGGTGTCCGCGATGGGAGACACGACGGACGAGCTCATCGAACTCGCGGAACAGGTGACCCCTATTCCGTCCGGCCGTGAGTTCGACATGCTGCTGACCGCAGGAGAGCGCATCTCCATGGCTCTGCTGGCCATGGCGATCAAAACGCTGGGCTTCGACGCCCAGTCCTTCACGGGCAGCCAGGCGGGCGTCATCACCGACGCCACGCACAACAAGGCACGCATCATCGACGTCACGCCCGGCCGGATCCGCAACGCCCTGGACGAGGGCAACATCGCGATCGTGGCCGGCTTCCAGGGCGTGTCGCAGGTCAGCAAGGACATCACCACGCTCGGCCGCGGCGGCTCCGACACCACGGCCGTCGCCCTGGCGGCGGCGCTCGGCGCCGAGGTCTGCGAGATCTACACCGACGTGGACGGCGTGTTCTCCGCGGACCCCCGCGTGGTGAAGAAGGCGCGCAAGATCGACTGGATCTCCTTCGAGGACATGCTGGAGCTGGCCTCGTCCGGCTCCAAGGTGCTCCTCGACCGGTGTGTCGAGTACGCGCGCCGCTACAACATCCCGATCCACGTCCGCTCGTCGTTCTCCGGCCTGCCGGGGACTATCGTGAGCGCCGACAACCCCAACAAGCCCGAAGGGGGCGAGATGGAGCAGGCCATCATCTCCGGAGTCGCCCACGACACGTCCGAGGCGAAGATCACCGTCGTCGGAGTGCCGGACAAGCCGGGCGAGGCGGCCCGGATCTTCCGTGCCATCGCGGACGCCGAGGTCAACATCGACATGGTGGTGCAGAACGTCTCCACCGCGTCGACCGGTCTGACCGACATCTCCTTCACCCTGCCGAAGACCGACGGCCAGAAGGCCATCGACGCGCTCGGCCGGGTCAAGGACGGCATCGGCTACGAATCGCTGCGCTACGACGACGCCATCGGCAAGCTCTCGCTGGTCGGCGCCGGCATGCGCTCCAACCCGGGCGTCACCGCCACGTTCTTCGAGGCGCTCTCCGAGGCCGGGGTCAACATCGAGTTGATCTCCACCTCCGAGATCCGCATCTCGGTCGTCACCCGCTCCGAGGACATCCCGGAAGCCGTGCGCGCCGTGCACACCGCCTTCGGCCTCGACACGGAGACCGACGAGGCCGTGGTCTACGGCGGCACCGGCCGCTGACGCACCGGACGGGCCGGGGCACCCAGGTGCCCCGGCCCGTCCGCCTGCGCGCGGCCGGACGGCGGCCCGCGGGCCCGCGATCGGGACGACCGTCACGGTTTCTCCCGATCCTTCCGAGACAATCCGTCAGAATCACCCGTTGTCCCGCTGGAGCGGGCTCCGGTCGGTACGGAAGAATGGCAGGCCGTCCGGGCAACCATGACGGGGGATCGAGTGTCCAACAGGCGTGTCGAACGTGATCGAAGCGGTGCCGGCGGTGTCGCTGCCGCTGCCGGTGCGCCGGTCGGCAGCTAGTCGGATGGGCTCGGCCGCGGCGGCGGACGCGACAGGGGCCAGCGTCGACCAGCTCACCGAGACGTACCAGGCCCACTACCGGTCCTTGCTGCGCCTCGCCGCGCTGCTGCTCGACGACCTCTCCTCGTGCGAGGACGTCGTCCAGGAGGCGTTCATCCGGGTCCACGCAGCCCGGCGGCGGGTGCGCGAACCGGAGAAGACCCTCGCCTACCTGCGGCAGACCGTCGTCAACCTGTCCCGCTCCACCCTGCGCCGACGGATCCTCGGCCTGCGCCTGCTCCCCAAGCCCATGCCTGACATGGCCAGTGCAGAAGAAGGGGCCTACGATGCGCTGGAGCGCGATCAGTTGAGGACCGCGCTGCGGGGACTGCAGCGCCGTCAGCGGGAGGTGCTCGTGCTGCGTTACTACGCGGACCTGACGGAGGCCCAGGTCGCCGAGGTGCTCGGCGTCTCCGTCGGCTCGGTGAAGGCGTACGGCTCCCGCGGACTGGCCGCCCTGCGCATCCTGATGGAGGGCAGCCATGACTGACGATCAGCCCGGCGCCGCCCGCGCCGAGCACGAGCTGCGAACCCTCCTCCACCGGGCCGTGGCCACCGTCGAACCCGACCCGGCCGCCCTCGGCCGGATCCGGCACGCCGTGCCCCGCCGCCGGGCCCGCCGCCGCAACGCCTGGACGGGTGCGGTCGCCGCCACCCTGCTCGCCGCGGCCGTCGTCCCCGCCCTGCACGCCGTCCGGCCCTTCGACCTCTCCGGCGGCACCACCGCCGGCAGCACCGACGCGCACGGCGCCGACCGCACCCCGCGCGCCACCCGCGGCTCCACCGGCGGACCGCGCACCGCCCCGCTCCCCGCCCAGCCGGACGGCCGGCCCATCCCGTCCGCCGACGCGAGCGGCAGCACCGCCGCCACCGACCCCGGCAGCACCGCCGCGAGCGCGCCCGCCGCCGTCCCCGCCTGCCTGCGCACCGACCTCGGCCGCGCCACCGCCCATCTGGAGCCGGTCGACAGCGCAGGCAGCACCTACGGCTACTTCACCGTCCGCAACACCTCGGCGCGCAGCTGCGGGGTGACCGGACCCGGCACCGTCGCCGCCACCGCCGGCGGTCCCGCCGACCAGACCCGGATCAAGGTCGTCGACCACATCGCGGGCGACGCCGCCACCGCCCTGCCCGCGCCCGCCGCCGTCGCCCTGCCGATCGTGCTCGGCCCCGGCGAGGGGTACCGGGTGCGGTTCGGCTGGGTGCCCGAGGGCACCTGCCCGAGCAGCGCCCCGCGGGCCGGTGCCGCCGCACCCGAGGCCCCGGCCACCGCAGCGGCCAGCAGCGGCCCGGACGCGCCCGCGGCCGCCACCGCGGAGCCCAGCCCCAGCCCGACGCCCACCGCGGACCCGCCGAGCGTCACCGTCGCCCACACCCCGGTCGGCGGCGACCCCACGGCGGCCAGCACCGTGATCACCGGGAGCTGCGGCGGCACCGTCTACCGCACCGCCCCCGAGACCGTCCCGGCCGAGTCCCCCACGGCCGTCGCCACCCCGGGCCCGAGCCGGTAGTCGTCCTCACGACGCCCGGCCGGCGGGTCCGGGGGCGCGTGGGGGCACCTCGCGGCGCACCCGTGACCGGCGAGGCCGCGCCCCGGCCCTCCCGCCCGGACCCCGCCGGGCGCGGACCCCGCCGGGCGGTCGGGCGGCGCGGCGGGCACCCCGGGGGCAGGGGCGGCCGTAGGAGGTGGTTACCGTGGTGGGTGTGTACCGGTTTCTCCTGACTCCGCGGTGGATCGCCGCCACCGCCGTCGGCGTGGTCGCCATCGCGGTCTGCCTGCTGCTCGGCACCTGGCAGCTCGGCCGCTTCGAGGCCCGGGTCGACACCCACCGGAACACCGCCGCGGCCACCGCGGCCCAGGCAGCCGCCGCCCCGCTCGGCGAGGTGCTCACCGCGGGCAGCCCGCAGGTCGGCACCGACACGGTCGGCCGGGCGGTCACCGTCACCGGCAGCTACGACACCGCCCACCAGTTCCTGGTGCCCGGCCGCACCCTCGACGGACGTCAGGGCTACTACGTGCTCACCCCGCTGCGCACCGCCGACGGGCGGGCCGCCGCGGTCGTCCGAGGCTGGGCGCCCGGCGACCCCGGCACCGGCCCCGCCGTCCCGGCGGCCCCCGCAGGCGAGGTCACCGTCGCCGGACGGCTCCAGGCACCGGAGAACAGCGGCAGCGGCGGCGCCGTCGCGGGCGGACTGCCCGCCGGGCAGCTCGGCACCATCAGCCCGGCCACTCTGATCAACGTGCTGCCGTACCCCGTCTACGACGGCTGGGTCGCCGCCGACGGGGCGACCGGCCCGCTGACCGCGGTGCCCACCGTCGAGCCGCAGGGCGGCAACGGCCTCACCCTGCGCGCCTTCCAGAACCTCGGCTACACGCTGGAGTGGTTCGTCTTCGCCGGCTTCGTGGTCTTCATGTGGTTCCGCCTCGTGCGCCGCGAGGCCGAGGCCGCCCAGGACCGGGCCCTCGGGCTCGTCTGAGCCCGACTCCGGCGGCCCGGGCGGTCAGCGCTTCGTCGGCAGCGGGGTCTTCGCCGTCGGCAGCGGCGAGCGCGGCGAGGGCAGCACGCCCCCGGCGGCCGTCCCCGGTGACGCGCTCGGGAAGGACCACGACCCGCTCGGCGACGGGCCCGGCGAGGAACCGCAGGAGCCGTCGCCGCTCGACCCGGAGGTCGACCCCGAGGTGGTGCTGCCGTGGTGGTGGTGCACCGTGCGGCTGCTCTTCGACTTCTTCGCGCTGCGCCCCGTCTTGGCCAGCAGCTGCGCGGAGAGGTCGCCGCCGAGCGCACCGCCCGCCGCGGTCCCGTCCGCGGCGGTGTCGTCCGGGGCGGTCCCGGCGACCGTGAACGCGTCCACCGACAGCGACGGCCGGCCCGCCGCGTCGTAGTCGCAGGGGTCGTCGCTCTCGTCCGAGCACGCGGTCGCCGTCAGCAGGACGGTCAGGGCCGCGGCGGTGGCCAGGGCGGTGCGTCTGCTCATCTGCCGTCTCCCCCGAGCGCGGGGCCGTCGAGGTGGCGCCGCGCGAAGTCGATCTCCAGCCTCAGCTGCCGGATGCGTTCCTCCACCACCAGCGAGCCGTGCCCGGCGTCGTAGCGGTAGACCTCGTGCACCTTACCCAGCTCGTCCAGCCGGCCGACGTAGTTCTCGATCTGCCGGATCGGGCACCGCGGGTCGTTCACCCCGGCGCTGATGTACACCGGGGCCTTCACCCGCTCCACGTAGGTGAGCGGCGAGGACGCCCGCCAGCGGTCCGGCACCTCCTCCGGAGTACCGCCGAACAGCGTGCGGTCCAGCGACTTCAGCGCCTCCATCTCGTCCTCGTACGCGGTGAGGTAGTCCGCCACCGGGACGGCCGCCAGGCCCAGCGTCCAGTCGTCCGGCTGCACCCCCAGGCCCAGCAGGGTCAGGTAGCCGCCCCAGGAGCCGCCGGACAGCACCAGCCGGGCAGGGTCCGCCAGCCCGGACTCCACCGCCCACGCCCGGACGGCGCCGATGTCCTCCAGCTCGATCAGGCCGACCCGCTCGCGCAGCGCGTCCGTCCACGCCTGCCCGTAGCCGGTCGAGCCGCGGTAGTTGACCCGGACGACGGCGAAGCCGTGGTCCAGCCAGGCCGCCGGCCCGGCCGCGAAGGAGTCGCTGTCGTGGTGGGTGGGGCCGCCGTGCACCTCGAACACCGTCGGGAACGGGCCCTCGCCGGCCGGCCGCTGCACCAGCGCGTGCACCCGGCCGCCCGGGCCCTCCACCCAGACGTCCTCCACCGGCACCGACCCCGGCGGCACCGGCCCCGGCGCCCGCAGCACCACCGTGCCCGCCGTCGAGCGGACGGCCGAGGGCTCCGCCGCCGAGGACCACAGGAACTCCACCGTGCCGTCCGGCCGCGCCGTCGCCCCCGCCACCGTGCCCCGCGGCGTGTCCAGCCGGGTCAGCCGGCCGCTCGCCAGGTCGTACGAGAACAGCTCGCTGCGGGCCTCGTACTCGTGCTCGATCAGCAGGGCCCGCGCGCCCGGCCACCACTGCGCCGACAGGTCGCCGGGGAACTCCCGGCCCTGCTCGTCGCGCAGGCCCAGCTCGGTCTCCGAACCGGTGGCGACGTCCCACAGCATCGGCTCCCAGCGGCCCCGCCGCTGGTGCGCGACCAGCAGCCGGGTGTCGCCGTCCGCCGGCGCGAAGCCGAGGCAGGCCACCCCGCGCGGCTCCTCGCGGCCGGTCACCTCGTCCAGCTCGGCGAGCGCCGCGCCGTCGGAGAGCCGCAGCACCCGGATCGCCGAGTGCATCGCGTCACCGTGCTCGGTGTGGTCGACCGCCAGCAGCGAACCGTCGTACGAGAGGTCGCCGATGCCGCCGTACTCGGCGTGCCGGTACACCTCCTCCACCTCCGAGGCGCCGGGGCGGCGCAGGAACAGCGTGGTGCCCTCGTCGTCCGTCGAGGTGCCGACCACCACCGTGCCGTCCCGGCCCAGCGCCAGGCCGGCCGAGTACGCGGCGGGCACACCCGGCACCGCCTCCTCGTCCGGGCCGCCCGCGAACGGCTGGCGCCGCCACACCCCGAACTCGTCGCCGTCGGTGTCGTCGAACCACCACACCCACGCGCCGTCCGGACTGAGCTCGGCGTCCGTGGTGCCGTTCGGGCGGTCCGTCACCCGGCGGTGCACGTCCGCGGCCCGGTCCCACGCGTACACCTCGTAGGTGCCGGTGGAGTTCGACACGTACAGCGCCCGCTCCGGGGCGTCGTCCGCCCAGTCCGGCAGCGACACCCGGGCCGCCCGGAACCGCTGCTCCCACGCCGGTGCGCTGCTCTTCTCCTCGCTCATCCCCCCATCCAACCCGATGCCCGGCGCGGAACGGAACGCGTCCGACCGCGCCGGGCACCGGGCCGCGGCGGCAGCCGCCCTCAGGCGCCCGGGACCTTGTCCAGGAACCCGGCCACCGAGGCGATCCGGCCCTCGCCGTCCAGGGCGAGCACGTCGAAGCCCTCCACCAGCGGCTCCGCGCCCGCCGGCCCCAGACCCCAGGTGAACCGGGCCACGTGGTGGTGCGCGTCGACCGGGCCCAGGGTGAACACGAACCCCGGGAACTGCCCCTGCACCGCCGCCACCGTCGCGTCCAGCCCGTCCCGGCCGGCCACGTCCACCAGCGGGTCGGTGTAGCTGCCGTCCTCCGCCCACAGGGTCTCGATCACGGCCCGGCGGGCCTCGCCGTCGGTCTCGTTCCAGACGGCGATGTACTGCTCCACGATCTGCTGAAGGTCGCTCACGGTGGTGTCCTCCCGATCCGTCGCGGGTCGTTCCCGCTGCTCACGAAGGTAGGCGGGATCCGCACCCGGCGAATCCGTCAGCCATAGGCAAGTACCGCGCCCCGCAACGGGATCGGCTGGGTAGGGTGACGGTCATGCTGTACGGCAGGGCGGGGGAGCAGGCACAGGTCCGGGCACTGCTGGACGCGGCGCGCGGCGGCCGCAGCGGCGCACTCGTGCTGCGCGGCGAGGCCGGCATCGGCAAGACCGCTCTGCTCGACGCCGCCGCCCGGGACGCCGGGGACTTCCGGATCGTCCGCGCCGCCGGCATCGAGTACGAGGCCGAACTCCCCTTCGCCGGACTGCACCTGCTCCTCGCCCCCGCCCTCGACCGGCTGGACGCCCTGCCCGGACCGCTGCGCCGCGCCCTGCAGGGCGCCTTCGGCCTCGCCGACACCGGCCCCGGCGACCGCCTGCTGCTCGGCCTCGCCGCCCAG
Organism: Kitasatospora sp. NPDC085895; assembly: GCF_040702125.1. NCBI lineage: Bacteria > Bacillati > Actinomycetota > Actinomycetes > Kitasatosporales > Streptomycetaceae > Kitasatospora > Kitasatospora sp. NPDC085895. Next base: position 14,378 of record NZ_JBFBJY010000016.1, read on the forward strand.
CACCTGCTCGCCGAACTCGCCGCCGAACAGCCGCTGCTGTGCCTGGTGGACGACGCCCAGTGGCTCGACTCCGCCTCCGCCGAGGCCCTGCTCGTCGCCGCCCGGCGACTCCGCGAGGAGGGTGTCGTGCTGCTGTTCGCCGCCCGCGACGGCGAGGGTGCCTTCCCCGCCGGCGGACTGCCGGAACTGCGGCCCGCCCCGCTCGGACCCGCCGACGCCGAACGGCTGCTGCCCGCCGCCCTCGACCCGGCCGTCCGCCGCCGGGTGCTCGCCGAGGCCCACGGCAACCCGCTCGCCCTCACCGAACTGCCCGCCGCCCTCGGCACCGACACGGCGGGCGGCCCGCTGCCGCTGCCCGGCCGGCTGCGGCTCGCCTTCCACGGACGGCTCACCCGGCTGCCCGCCGCCACCCAGACCCTGCTGCTGGTCGCCGCCACCGAGGAGACCGGCGACGCCGCCACCGTGCTCACCGCGGCCGCCGCCCTCGGCGCCGGCCCCGCCGACCTGCCGCCCGCCGAACAGGACGGCCTCGTCCGGGCCGACGACAGCCGGATCGCCTTCCACCACCCGCTGCTGCGCAACGCCGTCCTCCAGCGCGCCCCGCTCGACCAGCGGATCGCCGTCCACCGGGCCCTCGCCGGCGTCCTCGACGGCGACCGCCGCACCTGGCACCTCGCGCTCGCCGCCACCGGCCCCGACGCCGCCCTCGCCGACGCCCTGGAGGAGGCCGCCCACCGCGCCGAGGCCCGCGGCGGACACGCCGGGGCCGCCGCCGCGTACGAGCGCGCCGCCCGGCTCACCGCCGACCACGACGGCCGCACCCGCCGCCTGGTGCTCGCCGCCGAGGCCGCCGCTGACGCCGGCGAGACCGACCGCGCCGAACAACTCGCCGTCCGCGCCCGCAGCCGCACCGCCGACCCCCTCGCGCTCGCCCTCATCGACCACCTGCGGGCCACCGCCGCCTTCCTGCGCGGCGACCACCCCGCGGCCTTCCGGCTGCTCCTCGACGCGGCGGCGGGCGACCTCGCCGCCCCGCACGCCGCCCGGATGCTCTTCCAGGCCTGCCATGCCGCCTGGTACCTCGGCGAGGCCGAACTCGCCGCCTTCGCCGACCGCCTGGCCGCCCTCGACCTGCCGCCCGAGGACCCGGCGGCGCCGATCGCCGACTACCTGCTGGCCGGCACCCTGCCGTTGCTCGGCCGCCCCGCCCCGGCCCCGCCCGACGCCGCCGTGGCCGTCGACCGGGCCCGCCGGGCCGGCGCCGACGTCGTCCGTGACTTCACCCAGCTGAGCGGCATCACCCTGGTGCTCGGCCGGGACGAGGAGACCCACCGCGTCACCGCCGACCTCATCGACGAGGCCCGCCGCGCGGGAGCCGTCGGCGTCCTGCCCGCGCTGCTGTTCTTCCACGCCGAGGCGCAGCTCTTCCACGGCCGCCACCGGGACGCCGAGATCACCGCCGACGAGGGCCTCACGCTCGCCCGCGACACCGGCCAGCACCAGTGGACCAGCCAGCTCGCCGCGCTGCTGGCCCTGCTCGCCGCGCTCGCCGGCGACGCCGGCCGGTGCACCGCCCGGGTGGCCGAGGCGCTGGAGGGCGGCGGCCCGGCCCGTCCCGCGGGCCGCGCCTGGACGCAGTGGGCGCTCGGCCTGCTCGACCTCGGCGAGGGCCGCGCCGCCGAGGCCCTGGAGCGGCTCGCCGAACTCACCGGCGGGCCCCAGCGCCACCACGTCTCCGGCACCCGGGCCGTCCCCGACCTGGTCGAGGCCGCCGTCCGGCTCGGCCGGCCCGAGCAGGCCGAGGAGCCGTACCGGCGGTTCGCCCGCTGGGTGGAGGCCTGTGACCGCCCCTGGGCCCGCGCCCTGCTGCTGCGCTGCCAGGCCCTGCTCGGGCCCGAGGAACTCGCCGAGTCCGGCTACCTGGCCGCCCTCGACCTGCACCGCACCGCCGAGCGGCCGTTCGAGCAGGCCCGCACCGCGCTGCTCTACGGAGAGTGGCTGCGCCGCGCCCGCCGCCGCACCGACGCCCGGCCGCAGCTGCGGGCCGCCCTGGAGGCGTTCGACCTGCTGGGCGCCCGGCCCTGGGCGGAGCGGGCCCGCACCGAACTCACCGCCACCGGTGTCGGTGCGCCCGCCGCGCCGGCCGCCGGGCCGCTCGCCGCCCTGACCCCGCAGGAGCTGCAGATCGTCCGGCTCGCCGCGCAGGGGCTGACCAACCGCGACATCGCCGCGCAGCTCTTCCTCAGCCCGCGGACGGTCGGCCACCACCTCTACAAGGCGTACCCGAAGCTGGGCGTCACCTCCCGTCAGGACCTCGCCGACCTGGTCTGACGCCCGGGGGCGGGCCCTCGCGCCGGTGCCCGGCCGGGCTGCGCCGACGCGCGCGGGGCGGCGCCCTGGCGCGCCGCAGGGGGCCTTTCGGGTTATCAATGAATCCGGATGAAACCGGACAAAAGGATCAGCGCCATGCCCGTCTCCAACCTCATCGTCGGTCCGCCGCCCCCACTGACCGTCACCGCCGACGGCTCCGCCCTGATCGCCGAGATCGAGGACTACCTCGCCTCGCTGCCGGCCTCCGCCCGCGTCCCCGTCCCGTACGTCTGCCCGCTCGGACGCGTCCTCCAGCCGTGGAACGCCGACCAGCCGCTGCCCCGCCGCACCGTCCTCGACCGGCTCGCGCATCGCCCGCCGCGGCCCGTCCCGGTCTCCGTCGCCGGGCACCTGCAGCTGACCTCCCGCTACCTCACCGCCCACGGCTGGCTGCAGGGCGCCCTGTGGGACTCCCGCGGCCGGGTCTGCCTGCTCGGCGCCCAGGCCGCCGTCCTCGCGCACGGCTACGGCACCCCGCAGACCGTCCGCCGGGCCCGCACCCAGGTCATGGAGGTGCTGCACGCCCAGGGCATCCCCGTCAGCTCGCCGGACGTCTTCAACGACGCCCCCACCACCCGCGAGGCCGACGTCCACCGGGTGCTCGCCTCGGCCGCCGCCCGCGCCCACACCCTGGGGATCTGACCCGCCGCCATCCGCCCTGCTCCCCTCTCGCCGTCCGGCCCGCTCGGGCCGGGCGGCGTTTTCATCGCGATACGCGGTACGCGACGCACGCGGGGCCCTGCACGACATCCGGGCCACTCGCTCCCGCACGGAACTCCGCGGGCCGTGGGGACACGCACCGTCCCCACGAACCCGCCGCGCTCGTGGAGGGCGACGAATCCGCAGCAGGGTCAGCGGTACGGGGCCGCGTCCGTGGCTCTGTCACTCGGGCGGGCGCACAACAACGACAGAGGCCCTGCCGGATTCCTCAGGCAGGGTCTCTGCACTGGGTCGGGGCGGCGGGATTTGAACCCACGGCCTCTTCGCCCCGAATGAGGTCCGGGACGGTAGCCGACCTGTGCCGACCGCCGTTCTCCCTGGTCAGATCGTTGGCCTGCGGTGGGCTTAGCGCTGTTGATGCGTCCTCGATGCCGAGGTCTTCTCCCCGGATTCTCCCGGTACTCCTCCGCGGTTCGTCCGCGGCGGGATCACCCTCTTCGCACCGGGGGCGCTACCACCGCGATACCTCCGCACACCACGATGGCGTTCAGGGCGAGAGCTCACCCGGCCGCCCACTGCAAGCGGACCGGAAGAGGACGCAGGACGAGATGCGGAAGATGTGCAAGCACCTGGCCATGAGTGCAGTGGTGACCGCGATCGGGGCCGTCGGCATATGAGTTCCGCCGCGCGTCAGCGATTGACCGGCAGAAGCGTGCGAGCAGGGCTGGCCGGGCTGGCCGGGCTCATGTGCTTTGCCCTGGCCGGTTGTTCGTCATCCGGTCTGCCGGTCGCAGAGGCGGTGCCGACCACGCAGTCCCCGTCCGCACTGCCGGCCAGTGCTGATCTGCATCTTCCGATCGAGCCGTACCTCTTCTCCGAGGCGGAGACGGCGAAGCTGACCAGGGCGGGAGCCGTGCTGCGCAAGGCGTGCATGCAGCGGTTCGGTCTCGACTACGCCATCAGTCCCGCCGACCCGCCGACCGGACCGCGCACGTTCATGGACCGCCGGTACGGCCTGACGGACCCGGCCGAGGCGGCGGCGAACGGCTACCACCTCGGCGACCGCGACCCGCGCACCCACCCGGTCCGCCCGCCGCAGTTCTCCGCCGAGCAGCAGCAGGTGCTCACCGGGCACCTCCCGGGGAAGACCGGTACGGACGAAACGAACCTCCAGGTCAACGGCGTACCGGTACCACCGGGCGGGTGCTACGACGAGGCGAAGCGCGGCCTGGCCGGCTCGGGGGACCTGGGCCCGAGCAGCGTGGCACAGCAGGCCAACTTCCAGACTTTCAAGGCCAGCATGTCGGTGGCGCAGGTCACGAAGGCATTCGAGGCGTGGTCCGGCTGCATGAGGAACAGGGGTTACTCCTACCCCAATCCGATGGATGCCATCGGCGACCGGCGCTTCCTGGGGGACTCGCCCACGCCGCTGGAGCTCCAGGCGGCGGCGGCTGACGTGATCTGCAAGCAGCAAGTGCATCTGATCGACACCTGGTTCGCGGTCGAGGCTTCCTTGCAGAAGGAATTGATCGCACGGCAACAAGCCGAATTCACGGCGGCGCTCGCGGCGAAGACCGAGCAACTCGCCAAGGCCGACGCCGTGCTGCGCGACCAGTGAAGTAGTGGGCTGACACTTTTTCACGTCCGGGCGCGCCCACCCTTCCCCAGGCACGCCGAGGGGATTGCACACACGCCTGGAACGTCCCATGAAGAGAGGATCAAAGAAATGAAGCGTACCCTCAAGCTCGCCGCAGTGGCCCTGGGCGCTGCCGTGCTCGTCCCCACCCTCGCCACCTCCGCGCAGGCCGCCGTCCGCGACTGTCCGGACGGCAAGTTCTGCCTCTTCTACAACTCGAACGAGCAGGGCTCCCACATGGCGATGTCGTCGAACATTCGCGACCTCGCCGGGTACACCTTCACCAGCCCCGGCAACGGCCAGGGCCAGCACGTCAAGAACAACGCCGCATCGGCTGTCTCCAACGTGTGCATGACGGTCCGGGTGTACTACAACTCGAACTACAGCGGCCCGATGGACATGTTCAACTACCGCAATGCCGCGAACCTGGTCAACACGTACAACGAGAACGCCTCGGTGAGGTTCGCCGAGGACTGCTGAGCCCCACCCACATGACAGCCGGTCGCCGGTACGCGTTCCGGCGTACCGGCTTACCGGCTTACCGGAGCCGGGCTTTGACAAAGACCGTGACAGCACCGCCGCAGTAGCGCGGAATCGCGTCCGGCCGCCCCACACCTGGCCTACCGCCACATCGGAGCATCAGCCTCCCCCTCGGCACGGGCACTGGTGGGGTGAGCCGTGGACAGATGAGTTGCGAGAACACGCCCGACGGGTCAAGGCCGTGCTGGCGGTTTCCGGCGCGCAGGCTCAGGGGAGCCGCAGGACCTGGCCGGCAAAAATGAGGTCGGGGTTGTCGCCGACGGTGTCCTGGTTGGCCTGGTAGAGGGCGGGCCAGCCGCCGGGGAGCTGCAGGGTCTGGGCGATCGCGTCCAGGGTGTCGCCGTCCTGGACCACGACGGCGGAGTTGTCCGCAGGTGCGGGGTCGGCGACCGTGTCCGGTTCGGCGACGGCGGCACTCCGGCCGGCGGCGGGCTTCTCGACGGCGGCCGGCTGCTGCGCCGGTCGCGGCTGAGGGACGGCGTGGTGGGCGCCGGGGCGGCCGGTGCGTGCGCCGCAGGCGGGCCAGGGGGCGAGTCCGCGGCGGGCGGCGAGGTGTTCGGCGACGGCGACCTGCTGCTCACGGGTGGCGAGGTCGGCGCGCGGTGCGTAGGCGGTGCCGCCGTTGGCGCGCCAGGTCTGTCGGTCGAACTGCAGGCCGCCGTAGTAGCCGTTGCCGGTGTTGAGGTGCCAGCGGCCGCCGCTCTCGCAGGCGGCGATCCTGTCCCAGTCGACGCCCTGGCCGCCGGCCGGTGCGGCTTCGGCGGCGGCGTTCGCCGCGGTAGCGACCGTACCTGCGGTACCTGCGACGGCGACGGTACGGTGCGGGGCGGCGCTGGCGGGGGCGGCGGCCGCCCACAGGCCCGCTGCGCAGGCGAGGGCGAGGAGTAGCTGCAGGATCCGGTGGGCGATGGACACGGCGGTGCTCACTCCCCGAGAGGGTTGGCGGTCGGGTGGCCGGTGCCCCGGGGCACCGCACTTCCACCGTTGACACATTCCGCCGCCCGGGCCCGGCCGACATCCCGCAAGGGTCACCCGCCCGGCCGCGCCCGGCCACCCGCTCGCACCACTTCGCCAGAGGCGGCCGCCCGGCCGCAGCAGCCCGCGTCCGGGCCGGAGGAAGGGGCGCTGCCGTGCGCCCCAGGCCCGCTACTCGCACGTCACCGCCGAGATGCGCCGCACCCTGATGGACGACCTCAGCCGGGTACGGGAGGAGTCCCTCGCCGTGCGCCGGGAGATGTCGCCGGGCTCGCCGGGTGAGGACGCTCGACGCCCTGCTGAGGGCCGATCAGTAGATCCGGCGGGGAGATCCTCCGGGACGGGGTTTCTCCCAGAATTCTCCCGAGAGGCATCGGAAAGCCAGTCAGGCCCGGTCTCCCTCGCGGGAGACCGGGCCTGACCTGGTCCTACTGGGTCGGGGTGGCGGGATTTGAACCCACGGCCTCTTCGTCCCGAACGAAGCGCGCTACCAAGCTGCGCTACACCCCGGTCCTGCTCTGTTGCTTTCCGTCTCCGGTGCAACGAGTAGAACTCTACAGGAGGTGTGCCGAGAGACGAAATCCGATTCCCCCGGGGGCGTCGGAGCAGGTCAGCGGCCCGGCGTGAGGGTCAGCAGCGTGGCCTCCGGCGGGCAGGCGAAGCGGACGGGGGTGTAGCGGTTGGTGCCGCAGCCGGCCGAGACGTGGAGGTACGAGCGGTGGCCGCCGGCCTTGTGGGTGGAGAGGCCCTTCACCCGGTCGGTGTCGATGTCGCAGTTGGTGACCAGGGCGCCGTAGAACGGGATGCAGAGCTGTCCGCCGTGGGTGTGCCCGGCGAGGATCAGCGGGTAGCGGTCGGCGGTGAAGGCGTCCAGCACCCGCAGGTACGGGGCGTGCACGACGGCCAGCGACAGGTCGGCGTCCGCGGACGGCCCGCCCGCCACCTTGGCGTACTTGTCGTGCCGGATGTGCGGGTCGTCCAGGCCGGTGAACTCGACGTCGAGACCGGCGATCGTGAGCCGGCCGCGGGCGTTGTTGAGGTTGAGCCAGCCGGCCTCGTCGAAGCCGTCGCGGAGCTTCTGCCACGGGTTGTGGACGGCGCCCTTGATGCCGCGGCGGCCGGAGCCGTCCGGGTTGTTGAGGCCGTGCACGCCCGTCCGCAGCGCGGTGAGGTAGCGGGTGGGGCTCTTGCGGGCGGGCCCGTAGTAGTCGTTGGAGCCGAACACGTACACGCCGGGGAAGTCCATCAGCGGGCCGAGCGCGTCCAGGGTGGCGGGGACGCCGAGCGGGTCCGAGAGGTTGTCCCCGGTGTTGACCACCAGGTCGGGGCGGAGTCCGGCGAGGCTCTGCAGCCAGCGCTGCTTCTTGTGCTGCCCGGTCACCATGTGGATGTCGGAGACCTGCAGGATCCGGATCGGCCGTGCGCCGCGCGGAAGGATCGGAACCTCGACGCGGCGCAGGCGGAAGGCACGGACCTCGTAGCCTGCGGAGTAGGCGAGGCAGGCGGCGCCGGCGGCGGCGACACCGAGCGGGACGGAGTACAGCGGTCGCATCGGTCCATGCTCTCAGACGCCGGTTCGGGCCGTGAACGGGCAGGTCACCGAAGAACGCCCCGGACCGGCCCCCGATCGGTCCCGGTGGCGTCGGACGGCGACGACGGTGCTGAGGTCGGCGGCGAGCGGCAGGTCGACGGCGCGCAGCGCGGGGTGCTGGAGCCAGTGCAGCCGCGCCTCGTCGGGGCGGTCGTCGAACAGCGGCGGCCAGCCGTCCGCCGGGGTGAAGTCGTCGACCACCAGCACTCCGCCCGGAATGAGCAGCCGCTCCGGGTCGGCGGCCCCGCCGGTCTTGCCCTGGCCGCCGCCGTCCAGCACCAGCAGGTCGTAGGGGCCGTGGGCGTACAGCTCCGTCCAGTCGGCGGCGAGCACCCGGACCCGGGGGTCGTCGGCGAACAGCGCCGCGGCCGCCGCGGCCCGGTCCGGGTCGCGCTCGACGCTCACCAGGCCGACACCGGGCGCGGCCCCGGCGGCGAGCCAGGCGAGTCCGACGCCGTACCCCGTGCCGCTCTCGCCGATCCGCGTCCGTGCCCCGCCGGCGAGCGCCTGCAGCAGCCGTCCCTGCTCGGGGCGGCAGGAGTGCGGGAAGCCGGCCTCCCGTGCGGCCGCCACGGCCCGGGCGACCCCGTCCGGAAGGCCGCCCACGGCCCGGTACGCGTCCGTTCCCGCCATCGCCATGCCCGGGATCCTCGCACGCGTCCGCCCGGCCCGTCCGGCGTTCCCCCAGGACCTTCGGAGGGCCGAGCCGACGTCGCGCCGAGGCCGCCCCGGGGACGGGCGGCCGGGCCCGGGGCAAATTGGTGCGCGGAAAGCGCTCCGGGCTGCGAGGATTTGCGCCATGACGACGCTCAAGCAGCAGCTGCAGGAGGACCTCACGGCTGCGATCAAGGCCCGGGACGAGCTCCGCTCGTCCACTCTCCGGCTGACGCTGGCCGCGGTCACCTCCGAGGAGGTGGCGGGCAGGACGAAGCGGGAGCTCTCGGACGACGAGGTGCTGAAGGTGATCGTCCGCGAGGCGAAGAAGCGCCGGGAGGCCGCGGAGGCGTTCGAGAACGCCGGCCGCGCCGAGTCGGCCGCGCAGGAGCGGGCGGAGGGCGAGGTGCTCGCCGGGTACCTGCCGCAGCAGCTCTCGGACGAGGAGCTGGCCTCGATCGTCGCCGAGGCGGTGGCGGAGAGCGGTGCGTCCGGTCCGCAGGCGATGGGCGCCGTGATGAAGCTGGTCCGCCCGAAGGTGGGTGACCGGGCCGAGGGCGGCCGGGTGGCCGCCGCGGTGAAGGCCGCGCTGGCGGGCTGACCGCAGGCACCGCCCGAGGGGCGGCACGGGACGACACCTGGACACCGACGCCGGAGGGCGGCCACCCGATGCGGGGTGGCCGCCCTCCGGCGTGGACGGGACGGTCGTCAGTGGCGGGGCCGGCCGGTGTTCCCGCCGAACGTGCCGGGCGGCAGGGTGAAGCCGCCGTTGATCAGACCGGTGGCGTTCCCGTTGCCGTTCCCGCCGTTGCCGTTCCCGCCGGTGGTGCCGGGCGGCGGGGCCGGGGTGTCGGTGGGCGTCGGGTTGGCCTCGGGGACGTTGACCGTGTCGAAGGTGCTGCGCTTGGTGCCGACGAGGACCTCGTTCATGGCCTTCTGCCAGATCGGGCCCGGACCGTCGGCGCCGTAGACCGAGGAGTAGTACCGGCCGCCGATGCGGATGTTGCGCATCGAGATGTTGCCGGTGGGACCGCCGAGCCAGACCGAGGTGGCCAGGTCGGGGGTGTAGCCGGTGAACCAGGCGGCGTAGCGGTTGTCGGTGGTGCCGGTCTTGCCGGCGATCTGGCGGCCGTCCGAGATGTTGATCCCGGAGGCGGTGCCCTTCTCGGTCACGCCGAGCAGCAGGGTGTTGATGCCGTCCGCGGTGGTCTCGGCCATCGCCTGGGAGCAGTCGGCCCTCGGCACCGGGAGCTTCTTGTTGTCGGCGTTGACCATCGAGGTGATCGCGATCGGCCTGCAGTACTTGCCGCGGGCGGCGAAGGCGGCGTAGGCGCTGGCCATGGTGAGCGGGCTGACCTCCTGGGTGCCGAGCACCATGGAGGGGATCTGCTTGATCGGGCTGCCGTTGGCGAGCTTGCCGATGCCGAGCTTGGTGGCCATCTGCTTCATCGCGCAGAGGCCGACCTCCTCCTCCATCTGCACGAAGTAGGTGTTGACCGACTTCGCCATGGCGTCCTTCAGGGAGAAGGGGCCGACCTCGGTGGAGCTCTCGTTCTCGACCGGGACGCCCTTCTCGTTCCAGGTGCCGTCGCAGGTGGTCATCCTGGGGTAGCTCATCTGGTACGGCGAGGGGTACTGCTGGTCGATCGGGACGCCGGACTCCAGCGCGGCCGCGGCGAGGATCGGCTTGAACGTCGAACCGGGGGCGAAGCCGTTGCCGCCGCCCATGGCGGCGTCGACGTTCAGGTTGAGGACGGTCTGGTTCTGCTTGGAGTCCAGGCCGTAGGGGCGGGTCTGGGCCATCGCGAGGATCTCGCCGGTGCCGGGCTTGACCATGGTCATCGCGGCGGAGACCGAGTCGGTCACCTTGACCTTGGTGGTGACCGCCTCGTGCGCGGCCTCCTGCTTGGCCGGGTCGATGGTGGTGTAGATCTTGAGGCCGCCCTGGCTCCACAGCTTCTGGCGGTCGGCCGCGGTCTTGCCGAAGACCGGGTCCTGCTTGACCACGTGGCGGACGTAGTCGCAGAAGAAGCCCATGCCGGACTGCGCGGTGATGCAGCCGTTCAGCGGCTCCTTGTACTTGATGCCCAGCGGCGCGGCCAGGGCCTCCTTGGCCTGCTCGGGAGTGATGTGCTTGTACTCCAGCAGCTTGTTGATCACGGTGTCCCGGCGGACCTGCGCCGCCTTGGGGTGCAGCACCGGGTCGTAGGCCGAGGGGTTCTGCACCAGGCCGGCCAGCATGGCGGCCTCGGGGATCGTGAGGTCCTTGGCGCTCTTGCTGAAGTAGCGGTTGGCGGCGGCCTCGATGCCGTACGCCTGGTGCCCGTAGAAGGTGATGTTGAGGTAGTTGGTGAGGATCTGGTCCTTGGTCAGGTCCTCCTCCAACTTGATGGCGATCTTCAGCTCCTTGACCTTGCGGCCGAGGCTCTTGCGGGTGGCGTCCAGGAAGGCGTCCTGGTTGTCGCCGGCCTGCTCGACGAAGACGTTCTTCACGTACTGCTGGGTCAGCGTGGAGGCGCCCTGGGTGGCGGACCCGGCCTCGGCGTTCTTGGTGGCCGCGCGCAGCACGCCCTTGAGGTCGACGGCGCCGTGCTCGTAGAACCGGTTGTCCTCGATGTCCACCTGGGCCTGGCGCATGATCGGCGCCATCTGCTCCTTGGTGAGGATGGTCCGGTCGCGGTCGTAGACCTTGGCGATCACGCCGCCCTTGGAGTCGTAGATCGTCGACGCCTGGGAGAGGGCGGGGGTGGTGAAGTCGCTCGGGATGTCGTCGAAGCTGTCCGCGGTGTCCTTGGCGGTCAGACCGAGCGCGCCCACGGCCGGCAGGGCCATCCCGGCCACCAGGATCCCGGCCAGCACGCTGGTGCCCAGGAGCTTGATGCCGAGGCCTGCCTTGTCGAGTACGGAGCCCGCGGGTCGCTGAGTCGCCATGGGGAGAACACTACGTCGCCGATTCCCGTACAGGGGGGCAGGTGTTCGCCTACGCTTGTCACAGAACTGCGACAGCTTCTCTCTGTGCATCGTCATCACTCTTGTGAGTGATGAGCTTTGTCCAATTTGCGCCGGTTTGTTGTCGACTGTCCGGGTGTGGCGAGCGGTGCCTGCTTGCACAGTGTGACGAAAGTGGCAGAACCGGTCCTGGCAAGCCCTGCGACCTGCGATCACTCCAACGAGTGAGCTTCCGGGCACCCATAGTCCGATTGGGCCATCTGAGATTGAGCCCGAAGGGGCTGTTGCTCGCTGCCGTTCTTCCGTAACGTCCTCAACTGGCAGCGGTGAATATGCCGTTGCCGCCGTGGGGGAGCCCCGATTCGGGAGAGGACGGCGCCGAAATGGGCTGGGTGGACGACTGGAGTGCGCAGGCGGCCTGCCGCACGAGTGATCCGGACGAGCTGTTCGTGCAGGGGGCGGCACAGAACCGCGCCAAGGCCGTGTGCAGCGGCTGCCCGGTGCGGACGGAGTGCCTCGCCGACGCACTGGACAACCGGGTGGAGTTCGGCGTCTGGGGAGGGATGACCGAGCGCGAGCGCAGGGCACTGCTCCGCCGCAGGCCCACGGTGGTCTCGTGGCGCCGGCTGCTGGAGACGGCCCGCACCGAGTACGAGGCCTCGCTGGCCACCGGTGTGGTGCTGACGGACTACGCGCAGGCGGGCTGACCGGGCGGCGGACCGACGGTCCGCCCCCGGCGGCACACCACCACACCTGGCGGGCGCTCAGCTCACCGCGCCCGCGGGGTCGGTGGTCCCCAGGCGGTCCCCGACGGCCCGCAGCCCGTCCAGGTCGTGCACGTCGCCGGCCAGTGCGGCCACCTCGACGATCGGCACGTCCGGGTAGACCGACACGAACCGGTCGCGGGTGCGACGCTCCCGCGACATGATCTGCATCCGCTCGGCGTGCAGCCTCAGCAGCCCCGCCGCCAGCGTCTCCGCGGCCACCGTCGAGGTCTGCGAACCGTTCTCCTCCAGCGCCTCCGCCGCCGCCAAGGCCCGCTCCGCGGTCAGCTGCGGCGCCCCCGTGCTGTGCACCCGGTTGAGCACCAGCCCGGCCAGCGGCATCTCGTCCGCGGCCAGCCGGTCCACGAAGTACGCCGCCTCGCGCAGCGCGTCGCGCTCCGGCGCCGCCACCACCAGGAAGGCCGTGCCCGGCGCCTTGAGCAGCTGGTACGTGCGGTCGGCGCGCTCCCGGAAGCCGCCGAACATCGAGTCCATCGCCGAGACGAAGGTCTGCACGTCGGTCAGCAGCTGGGCGCCGAAGATCTTGCCGAGCGTGCCGGTGAGCAGGCCCATCCCCACGTTCAGGAACTTCATCGCACTGCGCCCGCCGACCTTCGCCGGCGCCGTCAGCAGCCGGATCACCTTCCCGTCCAGGAAGGAGCCCAGCCGGCTCGGCGCGTCCAGGAAGTCCAGCGCCGAACGGGACGGCGGGGTGTCCACCACGATCAGGTCCCAGCGGTCCTCGGCCCGCAGCTGGCCGAGCTTCTCCATCGCCATGTACTCCTGCGTACCGGCGAAGCCGGCCGACAGGGACTGGTAGAAGGGGTTCTCCAGGATCGCCTTCGCCCGCTCCGGCTCGGCGTGGGCCAGCACGACCTCGTCGAAGGTCCGCTTCATGTCGAGCATCATGGCCTGCAGCTCGCCGGGCCCCTGCGCGCCCTTCACCACCCGCGGGGTGTTGTCCAGTTCGGTCAGGCCCATCGACTGGGCGAGCCGGCGGGCCGGGTCGATCGTCAGCACGACGACCTTCCGGCCGCGCTCCGCGGCCCGCAGCCCGATCGCCGCCGCCGTGGTCGTCTTGCCGACGCCGCCGGAGCCGCAGCACACCACGATCCGGGTCTCCGGGTCGTCGATCAGCGCGTCCACGTCCAGCGCGGACGTCGTCCGCTCCTTGCGGGTGCCCGCCGTCATGCCGCCCCCTGCCGCTTCAGCTCGCCCGCCAGCCGGTACAGCCCGCCCAGGTCCACGCCCTCGCCGAGCAGCGGCAGCTCGTACGTCGGCAGCTTCGCCCGCTGCAGGTCCGCCCGCTGGGCGCGCTCCAGCTCGACCCGCTCGGCGTGCTCCCTGGCCTGCTCCAGCAACGGGGCGAGCAGCGGCTCCACCGCCGCCCGGACCGTCTCCGGCTTGCGCGAGCGGCCGCCCAGCCCGGCCTCGCCGAGCGCCACGGCGACCTCCTCGCGGTGGTCGCCGTCGACGGCCGCCACGGCCGCCGCGTCCAGCACCGGCGGCCGGACCATGTTGACCATCACCCCGCCCACCGGCAACTGCGCCGCCCGCAGGTCGGCGATGCCGTCCACGGTCTCCTGCACCGGCATCTCCTCCAGCAGCGTCACGAAGTGCACCGCCGTCTCCGGGGACTTCAACACCCGCATCACGGCCTGCGCCTGACCGTGGATCGGGCCGAACCTGGCCAGCCCGGCCACCTCCTCGTTGACGTTGAGGAAGCGGGTGAGCCGCCCGGTCGGGGGCGCGTCCATCACGATCGCGTCGTACGCCCGGCGGCCGTCCGGGCCCTTGCGCCGGGCCGCCTCGCAGGCCTTGCCGGTCAGCAGCACGTCCCGCACGCCCGGTGCGACGGTGGTCGCGAAGTCGACGAAGCCGACCTTCTGCAGCGCCTTCCCGGCCCTGCCCAGCTTGTAGAACATCTCCAGGTACTCGAGCAGCGCCAGCTCGGTGTCGATCGCCAGCGCGTACACCTCGCCCTGGCCGGTGCCGGGCAGCCCCAGACGGGACGGCGAGACGGTGGCGACCTTGCGCTCCTCGTAGGGCAGCGCGGCCATCCCGAACAGTTCGGCGATGCCCTGCCGCCCCTCGACCTCGATCAGCAGGGTCCGCCCGCCCTCGGCGGCCAGCGCCAGGGCCAGCGCCGCCGCGACGGTGGTCTTCCCGGTGCCGCCCTTGCCGCTGACGACGTGCAGCCGGACCCCTTCCCAGTCGGGGTCGGCCTGCGCCGATGGGCCGGGGGTGCTCGCCACGCTCCGTCTCCGTCCTGCGTCGACCTGGCACCGCAACGGGTGCCCGCTCCTTGGCGAGGGTAACCAGCCGACGCCGCCGATGGCGGGACCATCCGGGTGCCCGGCCGGATTCATGCCCCCTTTGTGTCCCACCTCACACCGCGGCCCGCCGCGGGCGACCCGCCGCGGGCCAGGGCCGCCCGCCCCGTGGCGTCGCCGGGCCCGGTGGCCGGACGGTCTAGAGTCACCCCCATGACCAAGTGGGAATACGTCACCGTGCCGCTTCTCGTGCACGCCACCAAGCAGATCCTGGACACCTGGGGCGAGGACGGCTGGGAGCTCGTCCAGGTCGTGCCCGGCCCGAACAACCCCGAGCAGCTCGTGGCCTACCTCAAGCGGGAGAAGAGCTGATGAGCAAGGTTGAGGAGAAGCTGGCCGAGCTCGGCCTGACCCTCCCCGAGGTGGCCCCGCCGGTGGCGGCCTACGTGCCGGCCGTCCGCTCCGGCGACCACGTCTTCACCTCCGGCCAGCTGCCCATGGTGGCCGGCAAGCTCCAGCACACCGGCAAGGTCGGCGCCGAGGTGACGCCCGAGCGCGCCAAGGCGCTCGCGCAGATCTGTGCGCTGAACGCGCTCGCCGCGGTCAAGTCCGTGATCGGCGACCTCGACCGCGTCGAGCAGGTCGTCAAGGTGGTCGGCTTCGTCGCCTCCGCCCCCGACTTCACCGGCCAGCCCGCCGTGGTCAACGGCGCCAGCGAGCTGCTCGGCGAGGTCCTCGGCGAGGCCGGCGTGCACGCCCGCAGCGCCGTCGGCGTCGCCGTCCTGCCGCTGGACGCCCCGGTCGAGGTCGAGATCCAGGTCCGGGTGCGGACCGGGGCCTGAGCCCCCGAACAGCACCGGGCGGGGGTGGGCCCTGTCCAAGCCCACCCCCGCCCGCTTAGCATCCGGGGCATGGATGACCGCGCACCGTCGACCCCCATGCCGCCCGGCTGGCCCGCCCGGATCCGGGCCCTCGCCGCCGGCGAGCTGACCCCGGCCGAGCCCAGGGCCGCGGCCACGGTCGTGCTGCTGCGCGACACCGCCGACGGCCCCGAGGCCTACCTGCTGCGCCGCCGCACCTCGATGGCCTTCGCCGCCGGCATGTACGCCTACCCCGGCGGCGGCGTCGACCCCCGGGACGCCGATGCCGAGATCGCCTGGGCCGGCCCCCCGCCCGAGGAGTGGGGCACCCGCCTCGGCACCGACCCCCGGACGGCGCAGGCCGTCGTCTGCGCGGCCGTCCGGGAGACCTTCGAGGAGTCCGGCGTGCTGCTCGCCGGCCCCGACGCGGACTCCACCGCCGAGGCCCGCGACTGGTCCGCCGAGCGGGCCGCGCTGGAGGCCCGCGAGTTCTCCTTCGCCGAGTTCCTGCACAAGCACGGCCTGGTGCTGCGCAGCGACCTGCTCGGCGACTGGGCCCGCTGGATCACCCCGGAGTTCGAGGAGCGCCGCTTCGACACCTGGTTCTTCGTGGCCGCGCTGCCCGCCGGACAGGCCGCCGCCTCACAGGTCGGCGAGGCCGACCGGGTGGCCTGGCTCGCCCCCGCCGAGGCCGTCGCCGGACACGCCGGTGGCCGCTACGGGATGCTGCCGCCGACCGTGACCGTGCTGCGCGAACTGCTGCCGGTGCGGTCCGCCGCCGAGGCCCTGGCCGCCGCCGGCCGGCGCACCGTCACGCCCGTCCTGGGACGGGCCGAGGTCGACGGCGACCGAATGACCGTCCGCTGGCCCGGGTATGACGAGCTGACCATCGACGGAGACTTCCCGGCGTGATCCCACGCCGGGCGACCCACCCGAACACACGGAAGGACACTGGCCGATGAACCACAACGACGTGGCTCGCCGGACGGAGCACGACCTGCCCGCCCGCAGCATCACCCCCAAGGTCGTCGCCTGCGACGGCCGCGTCGAGGAACGCACCGCTCCGCGCCGGCTCGCCCGCGCGCTGCCGTCGCGCAACCTGGTGCGCGAGGGCGGCCGGTGAGCGGTCTCCTTCCGGGCGACCCCGCCGCCACCGTCGGCGGCGGGGCCACCCCGCGGGCGCACTGCGTGCTGGCGCCCAACCCCTCCCCGATGACCCTGGACGGCACCAACACCTGGCTGCTGTCCGAACCCGGCTCCGACCTCGCCGTCGTGATCGACCCGGGCCCGCTCGACGAGGGCCACCTGCGCCGCGTCGTCGACACCGCCGAACAGCAGGGCAAGCGGATCGCCCTCACCCTGCTCACCCACGGCCACCACGACCACGCCGAGGGCGCCGCCCGGTTCGCCGAACTCACCGGCACCCACGTGCGCGCCCTGGACCCGGCGCTGCGGCTCGGCGACGAAGGGCTGCGGCCCGGCGAGGTCGTCGAGGTCGGCGGCCTGGAGATCCGGGTCGTGGGCACCCCCGGGCACACCGCGGACTCACTGACCTTCCACCTGCCCGCCGACGGCGCGATCCTCACCGGCGACACCGTGCTCGGCCGCGGCACCACGATGGTCGCCCACCCGGACGGCCGGCTCGGCGACTACCTGGACTCGCTGCGCCGCCTGCACACCATGGCGGCGGAGCACGGCGTGCGGACCGTCCTGCCCGGGCACGGCCCGGTGCTCGCCGACGCGCTCGGCGCCGTCGACTACTACCTCGCCCACCGGGCCGCCCGGCTCGCCCAAGTGGAGACCGCCGTGGAGGCCGGCTGCCGCACCGCGGAGGAGGTGGTGGCCCGGGTGTACGCCGACGTGGACAAGGCCCTGTGGCCGGCCGCCGAACTCTCCGTCCGGGCCCAGCTCGGCTACCTGGAGGACCACGGACTCATCCAGGGGCTCTGAGACGGGAAAACCACTCGGGGGAACCACTCAGGGGCGCTGGGGTGCCCCCAGCGCCCCTGAGTGCTTGCCCGGGTGCGCCCCTGAGCGCTTGCCCTGGGTCAGCGGGAGCGGCGGGAGAGGCGCTCGACGTCGAGGAGGACGACCGCGCGGGCCTCCAGCTTCAGCCAGCCGCGGCCGGCGAAGTCGGCCAGCGCCTTGTTGACCGTCTCGCGGGAGGCGCCGACCAGCTGGGCCAGCTCCTCCTGGGTGAGGTCGTGGGAGACGTGGATGCCCTCCTCCGACTGCACGCCGAAGCGGCGGGAGAGGTCGAGCAGCGCCTTGGCGACGCGGCCGGGCACGTCCGAGAAGACCAGGTCGGACATGACGTCGTTGGTGCGGCGCAGGCGGCGGGCGATGGCGCGCAGCAGTGCGATCGACACCTCGGGGCGTGCGTGCAGCAGCGGCAGCAGGTCGCCGTGGCCGAGGCCGAGCAGCTTGACCTCGGTCAGTGCGGTGGCGGTGGCGGTGCGCGGGCCCGGGTCGAACAGCGACAGTTCGCCGATCATCTCGCTGGGGCCGAGCACGGCGAGCATGTTCTCGCGACCGTCCGGCGAGGCGCGGTGCAGCTTCACCTTGCCCTCGACGACGACGTACAGCCGGTCGCCCGGGTCGCCCTCGTGGAACAGCGACTCGCCGCGGGCGAGGGTCGCCTCGGTCATGGAAGCGCGCAGCTCGGCAGCCTGGTCGTCGTCGAGGGCCGCGAACAGCGCGGCGCGGCGAAGAACGTCGTCCACGTGCTTCCTCCTGCATCGTCCGGTGGTGTTTCTCACCACCAAGGATGGCGCATGTCGCTCCGATCATATGAGGAGGGGTGTGCCGTCGAGCGCCCTATGGGGCCATTCGCACCCGCCCGTACCAGCGGCGCGGCCCCGGCGGGGCAGGTCAGGCGGGTGTCCGGTCGGGCAGCAGGGCGAGCTCGGCGGGCTCCAGGACGAGGCCGGCGGCGGCCGCGGAGTCCCGGACGGAGGCAGGCCGGCTCGCGCCGGGGATCGGGACGACCGCGGGCGAGAGCGCGAGCAGCCAGGCCAGGCAGACCCGCTGCGGCGAGGTACCGCGGGCGGCGGCCACCCGGTGGAAGGGCGTGCCGGCGGGGTCGGAGGGGGCCGGCGCGGAGGGGCCGTCCAGCGAGCTGCGGGAGATGCCGCCGAGCGGGCTCCACGGCAGGAAGGCGAGTCCGAGCTCCTCGCAGAGCCGCAGCTCCGGCTCGGCGGAGCGGTCGGCGGGGGAGTAGCGGTTCTGCACCGAGACCAGGCCGGCGCCGAGGATCGCGTGCGCCTCGCGGATCTGCGCCGCGTCGGCGTTGGAGATCCCGGCGGTGCGGACCTTCCCCGCGTCCAGCAGTTCCCGCAGGGCGCCCACCGACTCGGCCCAGGGCACCCGCGGGTCCGGCTTGTGCAGTTGGTAGAGGCCGATCGCCTCGGTGCCGAGCCGCCGCAGCGACTCCTCGCAGGCCCGTCGCAGGTGCTCGGGGCGGCCGTCGACCGTCCACGAGCCGTCGCCGGGGCGGCCGCGGCCGCCCTTGGTGGCCACCAGCACCCGGTCGCGGTCCCCGCTGCGGCGGGCCAGGGCCCGGGCGATCAGCCGTTCGTTGTGGCCGCGCTCCCCGGCGTGCCAGTGGTACGAGTCGGCGGTGTCGATCAGGGTGACGCCCGCGTCGAGGGCGGCGTGGACGACCGCGACGGCGTCCTCCTCGGCCGGGCGGCCCTCGACGGACAGCGGCATCGCGCCGAGGCCGACCGGATGGACGGCGGTGCCGCCGATGGTGCGCCGGTGCATCTCAGACCGCCCTTCCGGCCGCGGCGGCCTTCGCGGCCCCGGCCGCCTCGTCGATCGCCGCGGGCAGCCAGTCGGCCGTCCGGGACAGGGGGAAGCCGAGTGCGGCGGCCCGGCCGTTGTCCATGGCGTACGAGCGGTCGAAGGAGAACGGGGAGGCGTCCTCGCCCTCCGCCGTCCGGAACCGGGCCGTGGTGCCGAGCCGCTCGGCGATCAGTTCGGAGAGCCGGGCGGCGTCGAGCGCGCCGTGCGAGCAGGCGTTCAGCGGTCCGTCGGCGTCGGTGAGGGCGGCCCGGGCGAGCACGGTGGCGATCTCCCGGTGGTGGACGAAGGAGGTCGGCCGGGCTTCCCGGTGGACGGCGACCGGGCGGCCGGCGGCGATCCGCTCCACGTAGTGCGCCAGCCGTCCGGTGAAGTCGCGGTCGCCGCCGCCGAGCACGTGGGCGCTGCGGATGCTCGCCCAGGAGAACGGCGCGGAGCGGGCGAGCACCGCCTCGGCCTGCCGCTTGCCCTCCGCGTAGCCGGTCGCCGCGTCGAAGTGCCGGGCGAGCGCCTGCGGGTCGTGCCAGGGCAGGTCGAGGTCGACGGCCCAGGCCGCCGGGTCGACGAAGCCCTCGGTGACCGGGCCGTCCGAGGCGGGCACGAGCGGGGAGGTCGCCGGGTCGTAGACCTCCATGGTCGAGGTCATCACGTAGCGCGGGGTGCGCTCGGCGAAGACCCGGCAGGCCACGGCGGCCTGCAGCGGGGTGTAGAGCACCTGGTCGACCACCGCGTCGAAGGTCCGTCCGCCGAGCGCGGCCGTCAGCGCCGCCTCGTCCGAGCGGTCCGCGCGGACGTGGTCGACACCCGGGGGCGGGGCGGCGGAGCCGCGGTTGACGAGGGTGACCGCGACTCCCGCGTCGCGGAACAGGGAGACCAGGTGCAGGCCGAAGTACCGGCTTCCGCCGATGATGCAGACGCTTCTCATGGCTCCACTCTCCTGGCGTATCGTCAGCAGCGGAACTGGCGACCTACTGAACCGGTCGTAAGGAGAACTGTCGACAGGGGAGGGACTGCGGTGATCGACGTCCACCGGCTCGGGGTGCTGCAGGCGGTCGCCGAGCACGGCAGCTTCAACCGGGCGGCGGCCGCGCTGCGGATCACCCCGTCCGCGGTGTCCCAGCAGGTCGCGGCATTGGAGCGGGGGCTCGGCACCCTGGTGGTGGAGCGCTCCACCCGCGGCGTGGTGCTGACCGAGGCGGGGCGGCTGATGGTCGAGGCGGCCGGTGCGATCGGCGCCGAACTCCGCCACGCCCGGGAGCAGATCGACCGGCTCGCCGCACCGCGCCCGCGGCTGACGGTGGCCACCTTCACCACCGGCGGCCGGCACCTGCTGCCCGCGGCACTGGCCCGGTTCGCCGCCGAGCACCCCGAGGCCGACCTGCACGTGGTGGAGCGGGAGCCCGAGGAGAGCCTGCCGATGGTGCGCGAGGGCGTCGCCGACCTGGCGATCGCCTACCACTTCGACGGCCCGCTGCCGGTGCAGCCCGGGGACCGCTCCGGCCTCGACTGGACGCCGCTGATGGACGACCCGCTCTCGGTGGTGCTTCCGCAGGCCCACCCGCTGGCCGCCCGCGAGGAGCTGGACCTCGCCGAACTCGCCGACGACCGCTGGGTGGTGGGCTGTTCGAAGACCGAGGCCTTCCTGCACCGGCACGCCGCGCTGGCCGGGTTCGACCTGCGGGTCGCCGGCAGCACCACCGACTACTTCTTCGCCCGGTCGCTGGTGGCCGCCGGGGTCGGGGTCTCCCTGGTGCCGCAGGTGGCGCTGGACCCGCCGCTGCCGGGCACGAGGGTGGTTCCGGTCCGGCCGCCGCGGCCGGCCCGGCACTTCGGCATCGCCGTCGCCCGGCGCCGCCGCCCCCAGCCGTACGCCGAGGCGCTGGCCCGGCTGCTGAAGGCGGGCACGACCGTCGGCTGACGGCGGTCAGCGGTGCAGCACGGCGCTGGCGTTGCGGAAGTCGAGACGGGCGCCGCGGCGGCGCGTCCGGGCGCTGTCCGCGTGGGCGCGGCGGCCGGCGGCGGCCATCGCCTCCTGCACGGTGAGGGCGCGGACGGCGAAGCTCTGGGTGCCGGTGCGGCCGTCGGGGTGGGTCGTGGGCACGGTGACCAGCCAGAGCGGGTGGTGGTACGCCGGGTGGACGGGCCGCGGGGCGGGGGAGGCGGAAACGGCGGGGGAGGCGGTGGCGGGGCACGTACGGGCCCCGGCCGGTGGGAGGCCGATGGTCATGGGGGGCTGGCCCTCCTCGGACGGCACGGGCGGTCGCGTGGGGGGCGCGACCGTCAGCGGGTGGAACGGCTGACCTGCGGGGATGGCACAGGAGGAGGACCGCACGGGGTGGTGGCGGCGCAGTCCCGACGATGCGCCCGGCAGGGTCGGGGAGTCAAGGTTACTCGGCAGTATGAATGTAACTTTCTGCAAGACCTTGCTGCCGGCCCGCCGTGACCTTCCGGCCCCGCGGTGCCCGGAAAGCGGGTGCCGTGCGCGCCGACCGTTTTCGGCCGTCCGTTTTCGGTTGGCCGTTTTCGAAAGATCGGCCGATCGGTCAGGCGGCGGGCGGCGGGGCGGTGCTCTTGCGGACGACCAGGCTGGTGGCGAGTTCCAGGCGGGCCGCGCTGCCGCCCTCGGCGCGCATCCGGATCAGCATCTGCGCGGCCTCCTCGGCCATCTGCCGAAGCGGCTGGTGGACGGTGGTGAGGGCCGGGCTCGTCCACTGGGCGATCGGCACGTCGTCGTAGCCGACCACCGACAGGTCGTCGGGGACCTTCAACCCGTGCACCCGGGCGGCCTCCAGGACGCCGAGCGCCTGCAGGTCGCTGCCGGCGAAGATCGCGGTCGGCCGCTCGGGGAGGGCCAGCAGCTCCATGGCGCGGCGGCGGCCGCCCTCGACGTGGAAGTCGCCGAAGGAGACGTAGCCGGGCGGGATCTCCAGGCCGGCCATGCCCATCGCGGAGCGGAAGCCGTCCAGCCGGGCCAGCGAGCAGAGCATGTCCTCGGGGCCGGTGATGATGGCGATCCGGCGGTGCCCGCACTCGACCAGGTGGCGGGTCGCGGCGAGGCCGCCGGCCCAGTTCGCCGAGCCCACCGACGGCACGTCCGGCTCGGGGTCGCCGGCCGGGTCGATGATGACGAACGGGATGGCGCGGGACCGGAGTTGCTGCTTCACCTCGAGCGGCAGGCTGGAGAAGACCAGCACCACGCCGAGCGGCCGGCGGCGCAGCACGCCCTCGATCCAGCTCGGGTCCGGGGCGTGCCGGGTGCCGCTCTCGGTGAGCACCACGCTGGCCTCGTGCTCCTTGGCGACGTTCTCGACGCCCTTGATCAGCTCCATCGCCCAGAGGTTGTCGAGCTCGGGGAAGACGATCTCAACGAGCGGCGCCTCCCAGGCCGATTTGGGCGTCCGCTGGTAGCCGTGGACCTCCAGCAGGCGCTCGACCTTGAGGCGGGTCGGGCGGGAGACGTCCTGCCTGCCGTTGAGAACTTTCGAAACCGTGGACACGGAGACGCCGGCCTCTTCTGCCACCTGGGCGAGCGTGACGCGGCCGTTCTCCTCCTCTTCTCGCATGGCGTGCAGCATAAGGCACGTGTCCAGGTCACGTTCCGGTAACTGCGCGACGGGGGGTTGACCCCCCTCGGAGCGCGGATCTAGCGTCGCAGCGCGCCAAGAATTTCGGCGAAGATGCCGAAAGATTTCGAAAGGCACCGCGATGAGAAGACACGCTCGGCTCTCCCGTTCCCTCGCCGCAGGCAGTGCGGCCGTGGTCCTGGGGATCACCCTGACGGCCTGCGGCAGCGGCTCCGGCTCCTCCGGGGACAGCGGTTCGGGAGAGATCCACGTCCTGGTCTACGGGGACGCCACCAACAAGGTCGAGAAGCAGATCGTCGACACCTTCAACAAGACGTCGAAGGTCAAGGCCGTCCTGGACACCATTCCGGGCGCCGACTACCAGCAGAAGCTGCAGACGATCATCAACACCAAGCAGGCCCCGGACGTCTTCTTCAACTGGGGCGGCGGCAGCATCAAGCCGTTCGTCGACGCCGGCCTGCTGATGCCGCTCGACGACATGATCGCCAAGGACCCGGGCCTCAAGGCCAACTTCCTGTCCTCGGTCTTCGACACCGCCGTGGTCGACGGCAAGGCCTACGGCGTCCCCATGCGCGGCACCCAGCCGGTGCTGCTCTTCAGCAACACCAAGGTCCTCGCCGACGCCGGCGTGAGTGCGCCCAAGACCTTCGACGAACTGCTCGCCGCGGTGCAGACGCTCAAGGGCAAGGGCGTCACCCCGATCGCCCTCGGGGGCGGCGACCAGTGGCCGACCCTGATGTGGTTCGAGTACCTCTACGACCGCGTCGCCGGCCCGGACCTGTTCAAGAAGGCGCTCGGCGGCGACAAGGCCGCCTGGGCGAGCGAGGACAGCAAGAAGGCCCTCGGCATGCTCAAGCAGCTCATCGACGCGGGCGCGTTCGGCACCAACTTCGACTCGGTGAAGTTCACCGACGGCGGCTCGCCCGCCCTGCTCGCCCGCGGCAAGGCCGCCTTCGAGCTGATGGGCTCCTGGGAGTACTCCACCCAGCAGGACGCCAGCCCCGACTTCACCAAGTCCAGCCTCGGCTACGGCTCCTTCCCGACCGTCACCGGCGGCAAGGGCGACCCGAAGAACGTCGTCGGCAACACCAACAACTTCTACTCGGTGCTGAAGAAGACCAAGCACCCGGAGGCCGTCGCGGAGTTCCTCAAGCTCCAGTACTCCGACGAGTTCGTCCAGGGCCAGCTGGCCATCGGCAACCTGCCGACCACCAGCAACACCCCCAAGTTCCTGAGCAGCGCGGCCAACCCGGCGTACTCCACCTTCCAGTTCGACCTGGTGAAGGCGGCGCCGTCGTTCCAGCTCTCCTGGGACCAGGCGTACCCGCCGGCCGCGATCACGCCCATCCACCAGGCCGTCCAGCAGTTCTTCAACGGCCAGATCGACGAGAACGGCTTCATC
Organism: Kitasatospora sp. NPDC085895; assembly: GCF_040702125.1. Classification (NCBI taxonomy): domain Bacteria; kingdom Bacillati; phylum Actinomycetota; class Actinomycetes; order Kitasatosporales; family Streptomycetaceae; genus Kitasatospora; species Kitasatospora sp. NPDC085895. Next base: position 38,440 of record NZ_JBFBJY010000016.1, read on the forward strand.
AAGGCCATGCAGGCCCTGCCGAACTCCTGACACCAGACGGGTCGCACCATGACCACAACTCTTGCCACCGGGGCCGTGACGCGGCGCCGACCGGCGAGCCGGACGGGCACCGCGGTGACCCGCCCCGGGTTCGCCTGGGCGCTCCCGGCCACGGTCTTCTTCGTCCTCTTCGCGATCGTGCCGCTCGTCCTGGTCGCCGTGCTGTCCTTCACCCGCTGGAACGGCCTCGGCTCACCGGAGTTCGCCGGCTTCGACAACTGGAACCGGCTTTTCGACGACCCCGTGATGGTCAAGAGCCTGTGGCTGAGCCTGCTGCTCACCCTGCTCGGCGTGGCCGTCCAGACCCCGGTCAGCATCCTGCTCGGGGTCTGGGCGGCCGGGCACCAGCGCAACCGGGCGGTGCTGTCGGCGATCTACTTCGTGCCGCTGCTGCTCTCCGCCACCGCCGTCTCGGTGCTCTGGCGGGCGCTGCTCGACCCCAACTTCGGCGTCCCGGCCGAGGCCGAGTGGCTGTTCGGCGACGGCAACCTGTTCGGCTCGCAGACCGGCGCGATCGGGGTGCTGGTGCTGGTCGGCGCCTGGCAGTTCACCCCGTTCCACACGCTCATCTACCAGGGTGCGGCCCGCGCCGTCCCGCCGGTGCTCTACCAGGCCGCCGCGATCGACGGGGCCGGCACCGTACGGCAGTTCTTCCACATCACGCTGCCGCAGCTGCGCAACGCGATCATCACCTCGGTGATCCTCATGGTGGTCGGCGGCCTCACCACCTTCGACACGGTGCTCATCCTCACCCAGGGCGGGCCCGGCACCGACACCACCATCAGCGCCTACTACATGTACCAGAAGGCCTTCAAGGGCTTCGACTTCGGCACCGGATCGGCGGTCGCGCTGCTGCTCGTCCTGGTCGCCACCGCCATCTCGCTCGCCGTCGTCCGGCTGTCCGGCTACGACCGGATGCGCAGCACCTCGGAGGGCCTGTGATGAGGCGACGCCCCAACGTCCTGGCCGGATTCGGCTCGCTGGTCTGGCTGTTCGTCGTCGGCCTGCCGCTGTACACCATGCTGGCCGCCACCCTGCAGAGCCGCGCCGACTACGCGGAGAGCGGCCCGCTCGGCCTGCCCCGGCACCTCACCCTGCAGAACTACCTCGACGACCTGCAGGGCGGCTTCGGCCAGTACTTCCTCAACACCGTGATCGTCACGGTGAGCGTGGTCGCCGTCGTGCTGCTGGTGGTGCCGCCGCTGTCCTACGCCATCGTGCGCAGCCGCGGCCGGACCACCGACCTGGCGTTCCGGCTCTTCCTGCTGGGCCTCGCGATCCCCGCGCAGGCGGTGATCGTGCCCATGTTCTACGTCATCAGCAAGGCCGGCCTGTACGACAACCTGATCGGCGTGATCCTGCCGACCGCGGCCTTCTCGCTGCCGGTCTGCACCCTCGTCCTCACCGGCGTGATGCGCGACATCACCCCCGAGCTCTACGAGGCGATGGCGATGGACGGCGCCACCCCCCGGCGGGTCTTCCTCCAGCTGGTGCTGCCGCTCTCCAAGGGCGGGCTCTCCACCATCACCGTCTTCTCCGCCCTCCAGGCGTGGAACGGCTTCCTCTTCCCGCTGGTGCTGACCCAGTCCGACGAGACCAAGGTGATCACCCTCGGCCTCTACGACTTCCAGACCCAGTACGGCATCAACGTCCCCGGGCTGCTGGCCGCCGTCGTGCTGTCCATGATCCCGATCCTGCTCGTCTACCTGTTCGCCCGCCGCGCCCTCGTCCAGGGGCTCATGGGCGTCGGAGGAAAGTGACCGACACATGAACCTGGCCGTAGAGACCGCCTCCGAAGTCCCCGCCTGGCAGGACACCGCCCGCGACCCGGGTGCACGGGCCGACGCCCTGATCGCCGCCATGACCCTCCGGGAGAAGATCGCCCAGCTGTTCGGCGTCTGGGTCGGCGCCTCCGACGAGGGCGGCGAGGTCGCCCCGTACCAGCACGAGATGGAGGAGCCGCCCGCCCTCGACACCCTGCTGCCGCACGGACTCGGACAGCTCACCCGGCCGTTCGGCACCGCCCCCGTCGACCCGGCCACCGGCGCGCTCTCGCTGATGCGCACCCAGCAGCGGATCGCCGCCGCCAACCGCTTCGGCATCCCCGCCGTCGCCCACGAGGAGTGCCTGGCCGGCTTCGCCGCCTGGAAGGCCACCGCCTACCCCGTGCCGCTCGCCTGGGGCGCCGCCTTCGACCCCGCACTGGTCCGCCGGATGGCCGCCGCGATCGGCCGCGACATGCGCGCGGTCGGCGTCCACCAGGGCCTCGCCCCCGTCCTGGACGTCGTCCGCGACGCCCGCTGGGGCCGCGTCGAGGAGACCGTCGGCGAGGACCCGTACCTGGTCGGCACCGTCGGCACCGCCTACGTGCAGGGCCTGGAGTCCGCCGGGATCGTCGCCACGCTCAAGCACTTCGCCGGGTACTCCGCCTCCCGCGCCGGCCGCAACCTCGCCCCCGTCGGGATGGGCGCCCGCGAACGCGCCGACGTCATCCTGCCGCCGTTCGAGATGGCCGTCCGCGAGGGCGGCGCCCGCTCCGTGATGCACGCCTACACCGACACCGACGGCGTGCCCTCCGCCGCCGACGACCGGCTGCTCACCGAACTCCTCCGCGACACCTGGGGCTTCACCGGCACGGTGGTCGCCGACTACTTCGGCATCGGCTTCCTGAGGACCCTGCACGGCATCGCCGGTAACTGGGCCGAGGCCGCCGGCGCCGCCCTCGCCGCCGGCGTCGACGTCGAACTGCCCACCGTGAAGACCTTCGGCGAACCGCTCGTCGAGGCGATCACCACCGGCCGGCTGCCCGAACGCCTCGTCGACCGGGCGCTGCGCCGCGTCCTCGTCCAGAAGGCCGAACTCGGCCTGCTCGACCCCGACTGGACGCCCGTCCCGGCCGTCCTCGCCGGCGCCGACCTCACCGACCCGGCCGCCCTGCGCGGCACCGTCGACCTCGACCCGGCCGGCAACCGCGAACTCGCCCGCGAGATCGCCGAGCAGTCCGTCGTCCTGCTCCGCAACGACGGCACCCTGCCGCTCGCCCGGCCCGCCCGGATCGCCCTGATCGGCCCCAACGCCGACGAGGCCACCGCCGTGCTCGGCTGCTACGCCTTCCCGGTGCACGTCGGCCGCCAGCACCCCGACACCCCGGTCGGCCTGCGGATGCCCACCCTGCGCGAGGCCCTCGCCGCCGAGTTCGACGGCGCCGAGATCCACACCGTCACCGGCACCGGCGTCGACGACGGCAGCACCGCCGGCTTCGCCGAGGCCGCGGCCCTCGCCCGCCGCGCCGACGTCGTCGTGCTCGCCCTCGGCGACCGCGCCGGCCTCTTCGGCCGCGGCACCAGCGGCGAGGGCTGCGACGCCGAGTCGCTGGAACTCCCCGGCGCCCAGCAGCAACTGCTCGACACCCTGCTCGACACCGGCACCCCCGTGGTGGTCGTCCTGCTCGCCGGCCGGCCCTACGCCCTCGGCCGCGCCGTGGACGAGGCCGCCGCGATCGTGCAGACCTTCTTCCCCGGCGAGGAGGGCACCGGTGCGCTCGCCGGCGTGCTCAGCGGCCGTGTCGAGCCGTCCGGCCGACTGCCCGTCAGCGTGCCGCGCCGCCCCGGCGTCCAGCCGTCCTCCTACCTGGCCGCCCGGCTCGCCGGACCCACCGACGTCTCCAGCACCGACCCCACCCCCGCGTACGGCTTCGGCCACGGCCTCACCTACACCGCCTTCGCCTGGTCCGACCTCGCCGTCGAGACCGGACGGACGGACACCGCGGGCGAGTTCCGGCTCTCCTTCACCGTCCGCAACACCGGCGGGCGGCCCGGCACCGAGGTCGTCCAGCTCTACCTGCACGACCCGGTCGCCTCCGTGGTGCAGCCCGTCCAGCGCCTGATCGGCTACCGGCGGGTGCCGCTCGGCCCCGGCGAGGAGTGCCGGATCACCGCGACCGTCCCCGCCGACCTGGCCTCCTTCACCGGCCGGGACGGCCTTCGGATCGTCGAACCCGGCACCCTGGAGCTGCGTCTCGCCGCCTCCAGCACCGACCCGCGGCTCACCGCCGAGGTCGAGCTCACCGGACCCGTCCGCACGGTCGACCACACCCGCCGGCTGCACCCCGTCCTCGACGTGCTCGACGTGCTCGACGTCCTCGACGTGCGGTAGCCCCCCGGACCCCACCTGCCCCGGCCCCATGCACCCCGGTACCGCTTCGCCGGAGTGCGGCGGCCGAGGCCGGGGCAGGTGGACCACGACGGAACGCACCACCGGCCGAAGGAGCCGACCTTGTACACCGACCTGCCCGAGGACCAGCTCCGCTCGTACCGCAGCGCCCAGACCGAGCCCGCCGACTTCGACGCCTTCTGGCGGAAGACCCTCGACGAGGCCCGGGCCGCGGGCGGCGACACCGCCGCCGTCCCCGTACCGACCGGCCTCACCACCGTCGACACCTTCGACGTCACCTTCCCCGGGTACGCCGGCGAGCCCGTCCGGGCCTGGCTCCGGCTGCCCCGCGGGGCGGACGGCCCGCTGCCCGCCGTCGTCCAGTACGTCGGCTACGGCGGCGGCCGCGGCCACGTCCTGGAGAACCTCGTCTGGGCCTCCGCCGGCTTCGCCCACCTGCAGATGGACAGCCGCGGCCAGGGCTCCGTCTGGAGCCGCGGCGACACCCCCGACTCCGGCCCCGCCGGACCGCAGGTCCCCGGTGTGATGACCCGCGGCATCGAGGACCCGCACGACTACTACTACCGGCGGCTGTTCACCGACGCCGTACGGGCCGTGGACGCCGTCCGCACGCTGCCGCAGGTGGACCCGGACCGGGTCGCCGTCCTCGGCAACAGCCAGGGCGGCGGCACCGCCCTCGCCACCGCCGGACTCGTCCCCGACCTCGCCGCGGTCGTCGCCCACGTGCCGTTCCTCTGCGACTTCCCGCGCGCCGTGGTGGTCACCGACGCCCACCCCTTCCGCGAGATCGCCGACTACCTGGCCGTCCACCGCGGCCACGACGAACAGGTGCACCGCACCCTCTCCTACGTGGACGGCGTGAACTTCGCCGCCCGCGCCGGCGCCCCCGCCAGGTTCTCCGCCGCACTCATGGACCAGACCGTCCCGCCGTCCACCGTGTTCGCCGCCCACAACGCCTACGCCGGACCGAAGGAGATCGACGTCTGGCGCTACAACGGCCACGAGGCCGGCGGCCCGGACGACGACGCCGCCGCCCTCCGCTTCCTCCGCCGCCACCTCGGCGCCCGAGCCGGGCGGGCCTCCGACGAGGGGCGCCCCTGACCGCAGCCCGGCGGGCGGGTACCGTCGGTGGGGACGGGGGAGGACCGGCAGTGCGCGTGACCTTGATCTCGGCGGCCATGAGCGAGGCCGTCCGGCAGGCCCGGTTCGACGACGGCGGACCGCTGGACGCCCTCGGACTGCGCGCGGCCGAGGCCGCCGCCGGCACCCTCCGCTCGGCCGGCCCCACCCCGGTCTCGCCGTCGCCGCGCTGCCGGCAGACCGCACACGCGCTGGGCCTGCCCGCACCGGTCGACGAACCCGTCCTGGCCGGCTGCGACAACGGGCGCTGGCGGGGCCGCACCCTCGACGAGATCGCCGCCGCCGAACCCGAGGCCCTCGCCCGCTGGCTCGCCGACCCCGCCGCAGCGCCCCACGGCGGCGAACCCCTGCAGGCCGTGCTGGACCGGGTCGCCGACTGGCTGGCCGCGCTGCCGCAGGACGCACCGGCCGTCACCGCCGTCGTCGAACCCGACGTCGTCCGCGCCGCCGCCGTGCACGCCCTCGGCGCCCCGGCCGCGGCCTTCTGGCGGCTCGACGTCCGCCCGCTGACCGCCACCCACCTCAGCGGCCGCGCGGGCCGCTGGAACCTCCGCTGCGGCGAACCGCTCTGACGCGGTGACACCCCCGCGCGCCCACCGGTGTCGGCACCGCACCCTAGGGTGACCCGTCATGACGACCCTGATGACCGACGCCGGCCCGATCGCCCCCGACGCCCCGGTCACCCGGACCGGCGGTCTGCCGCTCGCCCCGGCCGGCACGGCCTGGCCGCACTGCGCGACCTGCGGCGGCCCGATGCAGTTCCTCGCCCAGGTCCTGCTCGACGACCTCGGCCGGCACACCGGCACCGGGGCCGCGGACGGCCGCGCCCTGCTCGCGGTGTTCATGTGCCAGAACGATCCCGGCGGCTGCCAGGAGTGGGACGCCCGCGCCGGCGGCAACCTGGCCCTGCTGCTCCCCGTCGGCGGCAGCGGCCCGCTGCCCCTGCCCCCGCTGCCCGACGACCACGACGAGGACGACGGCGACCCCCGGCAGCTCGGCGCCGTCCGCGCCGTCGCCTACCGGCCGGACCCGGGCGGCGACTACGAGGCCGCCCGCCTCGAGCGGCGCGACGAAGACCCGCTGGGCCAGCTCGGCGGCGAACCCGCCTGGCTCCAGTACGACCAGACGCCCGACTGCCCGTCCTGCGACCGGGCCATGGCGATGGTCGTCCAGCTGGAGGAGGGGCCCGACCACCTCACCGCGATGAACTTCGGCAGCGGCAGCGCCTACGCCTTCGCCTGCGAGCCGTGCGGCCGAGCCGCCTTCCTCTGGCAGTGCTGACGAAGTCCGGCGGGCGGGCCGATCGTTCCCGCGCGACCCGCCCCGGGGCGTAGCCTTCCTGCATGGCAGAGAGCAAGGCCCGGACGGCCGGGCCACGGGCGGCGAAGCCGAGGAAGCCGGAGTCCCACCTGGGGATGGTGCGGCGGGCCCGGCGGATCAACCGGGCGCTCGCGGAGCAGTACCCGTACGCGCATCCGGAGCTGGACTTCGACAACCCCTTCCAACTGCTGGTGGCCACCGTGCTGTCGGCGCAGACGACCGACCTGCGGGTGAACCAGACCACCCCGGCGCTCTTCGCGAAGTACCCCACCCCCGAGGACATGGCCGCCGCCGTGCCGGAGGAGCTGGAGGAGATCATCCGGCCGACCGGCTTCTTCCGGAACAAGGCGAAGTCGCTGCTCGGCCTGTCCGCCGCGCTGCGGGACGACTTCGGCGGCGAGGTCCCCGGCCGCCTGGCGGACCTCGTCACCCTGCCCGGCGTCGGCCGCAAGACCGCCAACGTCGTCCTCGGCAACGCCTTCGGCGTCCCCGGCATCACCGTCGACACCCACTTCGGCCGGCTCGTCCGCCGCTTCGGCTGGACGCAGGAGGAGGACCCGGAGAAGGTCGAGGCCGCCGTCGCCGCGATCTTCCCCAAGTCCGAGTGGACGATGCTCTCGCACCGGGTCGTCTTCCACGGCCGCCGCGTCTGCCACTCCCAGAAGCCGGCCTGCGGCGCCTGCCCGATCACCGCCCTCTGCCCCTCCTTCGGAGCCGGCGAGACCGACCCGGAGAAGGCCGCCAAGCTGCTCAAGTACGAACTGGCCGGCAAGCCCGGCCAGCGGCTGCGCCCGCCCGCCGACTTCCCCGGGGAGGCCGCGGCCCGCGCCGAGGCCGACGCGCACGACGGCGAGGTCGCGGACATGGCGGTCGCCGGATGACCGTCGCCATCGAACGGGACGGCCTGCCCGAGTGGCTGCTGCCGGTCCGCACCGCCGCCGAGACCGTCCTCCCCGAGCAGCTCAGCCGCTTCCTGCCGCCGGCCTCCGGCGGCCGGCCCTCCGCGGTGCTGATGCTCTTCGGCCAGGGCGAGACCGGACCGGACCTGCTGCTGATCGAGCGGGCCCGCTCGCTGCGGTCGCACGCCGGCCAGCCGTCCTTCCCCGGCGGCGCCCTAGACCCGGAGGACGGTGACCCGGCCGGCCCCGGCCCGGTCGCCGCGGCGCTGCGGGAGGCCGAGGAGGAGACCGGTCTGGACCCGGCGGGCGTGCAGGTCTTCGCGACCCTGCCCGCGCTGTACATCCCGGTCTCCGGCTTCGTGGTGACCACCGTGCTGGGCTGGTGGCGCCGGGAGACCCCGGTCGGGCCGGTCGACCCGGCGGAGACCGGCGCGGTCTTCCGGGTGCCCCTGACCGACCTCACCGACCCGGCGAACCGGGCCCGGCTGCGCCACCCCTCGGGCCACGTCGGTCCGGCCTTCGAGGTGGCGGGCCGGCTGGTGTGGGGCTTCACCGCCGGGGTGATCGACCGGGTGCTGCACTACAGCGGCCTGGAACGTCCGTGGGACGTCCGGCGTACCCTGACCCTCTCCGAGGAGGCGCTGAACCTCACCCGGTCCGACCGGCAGCACGACAGGGGATCTCCCGCACCGCGCTGAGTCGCCGGACCAGGTGGCCCGTGGCGGTCCCGGGCTCCGTCCATGGGAGGGTATCGGCGTGAATGTCCTGGATCTGCTGTTGATCGCCGCCGCGGTGGGCTTCGCCGTGTCCGGCTACCGGCAGGGCTTCGTGGTGGGCGTGCTCTCCGTCCTCGGGTTCCTCGGCGGCGGCCTGATCGCCGTCCAGCTGCTGCCGCTGCTGCTGCACCGGCTCGGCCCGGGCACCACGGCCTCGGTGGTCGCCGTCGTGGTGGTGATCGTGTTCGCCGCGGTGGGCCAGGCGGTCACCACGCACTTCGGCTGGAAGCTGCGCGGCAGGATCGGCAGGGGGCGGGCGAAGACCCTGGACGCGATCGGCGGCTCGGTGGTCAACGTGATCTCGATGCTGCTGGTGGCCTGGCTGATCGGCTCGGCGCTGGCCGGCACCTCGCTGCCCACGGTCTCCAAGCAGGTCCGCACCTCGACGGTGCTCTCCACCGTGCAGGGCGTGCTGCCCTCGGACGCGCCGAACTGGTTCTCCGACTTCAGCAAGGAGCTGGCCCGCAACGGCTTCCCGCAGGTCTTCAACCCCTTCGAGCACGAGCCGATCACCGAGGTCGAGGCGCCGGACCCGGCCCTGGCCGGCAGCGAGGCCGTCCAGCGGGCCCGGCAGAGCCTGGTGAAGGTGGTCGGCACGGCGCCGTCCTGCGGCAAGACGCTGGAGGGCAGCGGCTTCGTCTTCGCCCCGCACCGGGTGATGACCAACGCGCACGTGGTGGGCGGCGTCGACGAGCCCACGGTGCAGATCGGCGGCACCGGCCGGGTCTACGACGCGACGGTGGTCCGGTACGACTGGCAGCGGGACATCGCCGTGCTCGACGTCCCCAAGCTGAACGCCCCGGCGCTGTCCTTCGCCGGCGAGGCGCGCACCAACGACAGCGCGATCGTCGCGGGCTTCCCGGAGAACGGCTCGTTCAACGTCCAGCCCGCCCGCATCCGCGGCCGGATCCAGGCCAACGGGCCGGACATCTACCACCGCGGCCAGGTCGTCCGCGACGTGTACTCGGTGCGCTCGCTGGTCCGCCAGGGCAACAGCGGAGGCCCGCTGCTCAGCCCGAACGGCGAGGTGTACGGCGTGGTCTTCGCCAAGTCGCTGGACAGCGCCGACACCGGCTACGTGCTCACCGCCGCCGAGGTGCACCAGGACGCCACGCTGGGGGAGAGCGCCACCGCCCGGGTGGACACCGAGGGCTGCGCGCTCTGACCGCCCGCCCGGGCGCCGCCGGTGGCCGGATCAGCCCTCGCGGCGCAGGCGGGCACCCACCCAGCGGGCCCGCCGGCCGAGGATACGGGGGATGCCGAGCCCGTGCGCCCCGGTGCCGTCCGGCTGTCCGGGGGCGCCCCCCCGGCGCCACTCGGACTGGTGGGACTGGCTCTGCGAGCTGCTGCTCCCACGACGGCGTCGGCGCGGTGCGGCATCGCGATCGGGCATCCAGGTCATACCGGGAGGATGCCCCTGGGCCAGGAGGAGTAACCGTCTCCGGACTTCCCACCTGGCTTATGCGACTGTCATATGAGTGATGGTCAGACTATCGGGTCCTGGTTCGGATACGCCGTACGGGCGGGCCGACCCGACGCTCAGTCCTTGTGCTGCCCCACCCAGGCCAGCAGTTCCTCGGTGAACTGCTCGGGGGTCTCCTCGTGCGGGAAGTGCCCCACCCCGGGCAGCAGCCGCCACCGGTACGGCGCCTCCACGTACTCGCCCGCCCCCAGCGCGGTGTGCGCCAGCAGCACCGGATCGGCGGCGCCCTGGACGTGCAGCGTCGGCGCGGTGATCGGCTTCTTCATCCGGCGCGCGAACTGCAGGCCGTCCGGGCGGGCCATCGACCGCATCAGCCAGCGGTACGGCTCGATCGAGCAGTGCGCCGTGGACGGGATCCGGATCGCCTGCCGGTACGCCTCCACCGCCTCCGGCTCGATCCCGTTCGGACCCGTCCAGGCCCGCAGGTACTCGCCGACCAGGGCGGCGTCGTCCGCGACCAGCCGCCGCTCCGGGATCCACGGCCGCTGGAAGCCCAGCACGTGCTCGAAGGCGGCGATCTGGCGCCGGTCGGTGAGCAGGGCGCGGCGCAGGTGCCGCGGGTGCGCCGCCGAGACGACCGTCAGGCTGCGGATCACCGAGGGCCGCATCACCGCCGCCACCCAGGCGAGCGAACCGCCGGTGGCGTGGCCCACGAGATGGGCGTGCCGCTCGCCGAGCGACCGGATCACGCCGGTGACGTCCAGCGCCAGGTTGGCCGGGTCGTAGCCGCGCGGCGTGCGGTCGCTGCCGCCGATGCCGCGCAGGTCCAGGGCGACCGCCCGGTACCCGGCCTCGGCGAGCGCGGTCAGCTGGTGGCGCCAGGCCCACCAGTACTCCGGCCAGCCGTGCACCAGCAGCACCAGCGGGCCGTCACCGGCCTCGGCGATGTGGAAGCGCGCCCCGTTGGCGGCCAGGTCGCGGTGCGTCCACGGCCCGGGCGAGCGGACGCTCCAGGCGACCCCGGCACCCGCAGGGTCCCCGGCGGGTCCGGGCGCGGGCCGTCCCGTGGCGGGCCGGGAGGTCCCGGGACGGGGCTCGGCGGGCTTCGCGGGTACGGGCTTCTGGTCCAGCGGCATACCGAGAGCCTGTCATACGCGTGCTACGAACACGTCTCCGGCACTCGCGTCGCTTCGCAACGATCCGGCACGGAGCGGCCGCACACCGGAACCGGCCCGGTGGCGGACACCCTGACGGGCCCGGGAACGGACACCCTGACGAGCCCGGGGACGGACACCGGTGCGCGTCGCCCGCGGGTCAGCGGATCCGGCCGAGCGCGCGGTCGATCTCCTCCTTGGTGGCCGGCCGCGGGCGCGCGTTCTTCAGCACGTCAGCGGTGGCCTGGGCGCCCTCGATCGTCCGGTGCGGCTTCTCGATCTTCTTGAACGAGCGCGCCGCCAGCAGGCCCAGCAGCGCGGCCAGCAGCAGGTAGGCGCCGCCGACGATCAGGAAGGACCAGCCGAGGGTCAGCCCGAGCGCCTGCAGGCCGTAGGCCGCGGCGAAGCTCAGCATCGGGACGGACGCGAGCGCCACCACGCCGGCGACCGAGACGGAGACGCCCCCGGTCACACCGCGCTTGACGTCGGCCCGGATCTCCGCCTTGGCCAGCGCGATCTCGTCGTGCACCAGGGCGGAGAGGTCGTTGGTCGCCGCCGCGAACAGCTCGCCGATGGAACGCTCGCCCTCGTAGGGGGCCCGGCCTGCGGTTCCTGCGGACATCGGCGGTTCTCCTTCGCGGCGGCTGCACTCGTTCGACAGCTCAGCATCATGCCTCCCCCGGCAGTCCGCACACCACTCCGGCCCCCGGTTCGGCGGCGTGTCAGGAGACTGCGCGTCAGTTCGGGCGCCCGTAGACGTCCGGGACGCCGTCGTGGTCGGAGTCCACGTTCTCCTCCTCGTACAGCAGGCGGTAGTGCCGGGTGCGGAGCTTCAGCAGGACGGTGGCGAACACCGCGCACAGCACCGAACCCGTCAGCACGGCCTCCTTGGCCTGCTCGGCCAACGCGTGGTCGTCGGGGAAGGCCAGTTCGCTGATCAGCAGGGAGACGGTGAAGCCGATGCCCGCCAGGGTGGAGAGCGCGAACACGTCCCCCCAGCCGAGCTGCGGATTGAGCTGCGCGCGGGTGTAGCGCGCCGCGAGCCACGTCCCGCCGAACACCCCGATCGACTTGCCCACCACCAGACCGAGCACCACGCCGAGCGGGGCGGCCTCCGAGAACACCTCGGCGAGCGCCTTGCCCGACACCGGGACCCCGGCCGCGAACAGCGCGAACAGCGGCACCGCGACACCCGCCGACAGCGGCCGCACCAGGTGTTCGACGTGCTCGCCGGGGGAGTGCTCCTCGCCCGGCCGGGTGCGGCAGCGCAGCAGCATGCCCATCGCCACACCGGCCACCGTCGCGTGAACCCCGCTCTCGTGCATCAGCGCCCAGATCACCAGCGCCAGCGGCACGTAGAGGTACCAGCCGTGCACCTCGCGCCGGTTCAGCAGCCAGAACAGCACCAGCCCGGCCAGCGACAGCCCCAGCGCCCAGAACTTGATCTCCGAGGTGTAGAAGACCGCGATGATCAGGATCGCGATCAGGTCGTCCACCACCGCGAGCGTGAGCAGGAAGGCCCGCAGCGCGGACGGCAGCTGACTGCCCACCACCGCCAGCACGCCGAGCGCGAAGGCGATGTCCGTCGCGGTCGGGATCGCCCAGCCTCCGGGGTGCCCGCCGGGCGCGAGGTTCACCAGGGTGAAGATCACCGCGGGCAGGACCACCCCGCTCACCGCGGCCGTCACCGGAAGCAGCGCCGCGCTCGGCGTCCGCAGCTCGCCCGAGGTGAACTCGCGCTTGAGCTCGATGCCCGCCACGAAGAAGAAGATCGCCAGCAGCCCGTCCGCGGCCCAGGCCTCCACGGTGAGGTCCAGGTGCAGCGGCTTCGACGGCCCGATCGTGTACTCGCTCACCGACTCGTAGGAACCCGGCCAGACGTTGGCCCACACGAGTGCGGCGACCGCGGCCAGCAGCAGCAGCACACCGCCGACCGTCTCGGTGCGCAGCGCGTCCAGGATGATCCGCCGTTCGGGCAGCGGCAGCAGCCCGAGGAACGTCAGGCGCTGCCTGCCCGTCTCCGCGGTGGCGCCCGTGCCGGTGGCGCCCGTGTCGACGGCCGCGCCCGTGTCGGTGTCCGCGTTCGTGTCCGCGGCGGTGCCCGTCTCCTCGGTCGCGTCCGTCCGGTCGGACGGGGTCTGCGGCTGCGGGTCCGGGCGGCGCGGGCGGTCGGGCACGGGCGGCTGGTCGGGCGCGGGCGGTGTGGCCACGGCGGGACCTCCTGGGGCTCGGGCGGGCGATCTCCCCGTGCGGGGGACACCTGTCGTACGGATGCCGACCAGACTTCCCGGCGCGCCTCGGAGCGGTCCTGACGCCCCACCGCATTCTACGGAGTGCGCGACGGCGGCGGATCGGGCGCAGTCTATGCAGGCCGACGGCGGCGGCCGGGCGACGCGACCGGGCACCGGGAGGGCCGTCGGCCACCGTCCCCCGGACGGCGTGCGACCGGATGCGCGAACCGCAGGTCGTCCCTATCGTCGTCGGCGCCGAGGGCGGCGAGCTGCTCGGGGAACTGCTCCGCCACCACGGTTCGACCCGGGCTTCACCGCGTTCGCCGGACACGCCACGGACCGGCGCCCCGCGAGAGCGGGGAGCCGGCCCGTGATGGTGTGTCAGTCCTCGCTCGGCGCGGTCGGCAGCTGGGCCTGGATGAGGTTCATCACCGAGGAGTCGGCGAGCGTGGTGACGTCGCCGATCTCGCGGTTCTCGGCGACGTCGCGCAGCAGGCGACGCATGATCTTGCCGGAGCGGGTCTTGGGGAGCTCGTTGACCAGCAGGATCCGCTTGGGCTTGGCGATCGGGCCGAGGGTGCGGCCGACGTGGTTGCGCAGGTCGGCGATCAGGTCGTCGTCGGCCTCGGCGGTGCCGCGCAGGATGACGAAGGCGACGATGGCCTGGCCGGTGGTGGCGTCCGTGGCACCGACCACGGCCGACTCGGCGACCGCCGGGTGCGAGACCAGCGCGGACTCGACCTCGGTGGTGGAGATGTTGTGGCCGGACACCAGCATGACGTCGTCGACCCGGCCGAGCAGCCAGATGTCGCCGTCCTCGTCCTTCTTCGCGCCGTCGCCGGCGAAGTACCGGCCCTCGAAGCGGGACCAGTAGGTGTCCAGGTAGCGCTGGTCGTCGCCCCAGACGGTGCGGAGCATGGACGGCCACGGCTCGGTCAGCACCAGGTAGCCGCCGGAGCCGTCGGGGACCTCACGGGCCTCGTCGTCGACCACGGTCGCGGCGATGCCGGGCAGCGCGCGCTGGGCGGAGCCGGGCTTGGTCTCGGTGACGCCGGGCAGTGGGCTGATCATGATGGCGCCGGTCTCGGTCTGCCACCAGGTGTCCACGATCGGACAGCGGCCGCCGCCGATGTGCTCGCGGTACCAGACCCACGCCTCGGGGTTGATCGGCTCGCCGACGCTGCCGAGCACCCGCAGGCTGGACAGGTCGAACTTGGCGGGGATGTCGTCGCCCCACTTCATGAAGGTGCGGATCGCGGTCGGCGCGGTGTAGAGGATCGTCACGCCGTACTTCTGCACGATCTCCCAGAACCGGCCCTGGTGCGGGGTGTCCGGGGTGCCCTCGTAGATGACCTGGGTGGCGCCGTTGGCGAGCGGCCCGTACACGATGTACGAGTGCCCGGTGACCCAGCCGATGTCGGCGGTGCACCAGTACACGTCGGTCTCCGGCTTGAGGTCGAAGACGGCGTGGTGGGTGTAGGAGGCCTGGGTGAGGTAGCCGCCGGTGGTGTGCAGGATGCCCTTCGGCTTGCCCGTGGTGCCCGAGGTGTAGAGGATGAACAGCGGGTGCTCGGCCTCGTGGCCCTCGGGGGTGTGCTCGGTCGACTGGCGGTCGACGACGTCGTGCCACCAGACGTCGCGGCCCTCGGTGAAGGCGGTGTCCTGTCCGGTGCGGCGCACCACGAGGACGTGCTCGACACCGGGGCAGCGGTCGAGCGCCTCGTCGATGGCGGGCTTGAGCGCGGACGGCCTGCCGCGGCGGTGGCCGCCGTCGGCGGTGATGACGAGCTTGGCGTCGGCGTCCTGGATGCGGGAGGCGACGGCGTCGGCGGAGAAGCCGCCGAAGACGACGGAGTGGGTGGCGCCGATCCGGGCGCAGGCGAGCATCGAGACGACGGCCTCGGGGATCATCGGGAGGTAGATCGCCACCCGGTCGCCCTTGTGGACGCCCAGCTCGAGCAGCGCGTTCGCGGCCCGCGAGACCTCGTCCTTCAGGTCGGCGTAGGTGATGGTGCGGGTGTCGCCGCCCTCGCCCTCGAAGTGGATCGCGACCCGGTCGCCGAGGCCAGCCTCGACGTGCCGGTCGACGCAGTTGTACGCGACGTTGATCCGCCCGTCGGCGAACCACTTCGCGAACGGGGGGTTGCTCCAGTCCAGGGTCTCGGTCGGCTCGACGGACCAGGAGAGGCGGCGGGCCTGCTCGGCCCAGAAGGCGAGCCGGTCCTCGGAGGCCTGCCCGTAGGCGTCCGCGGTCACGTTCGCGGACGCGGCCAGGGCGGCCGGCGGCGCGAAGCGGCGCTCCTCCTTGAGCAGATTGGCCAGGCTCTCGTTGCTCAACGCGCACTCCTCATCGAGTCTCATCTGCCGGGTGATCCCCTGCGGGATTGTCCCGTGTGTCCCAGCACACAGCTCATCAGGCGAACGGGTGTGTTGACAAGAGCCTCCCGAGAATTGGTGTAGACCTTTCGCGGGGTTCGCCGCCGACCGGTCCGAGTGCCCGGCGGGCACCGAGCGGGACGGGAACGAGACGGGGAGCGGCACAGAGGCGGGGGCGGGGAGTGGCAGGGGCGGCGCGCGGCGGGACGGCGGCGGGACGGGCGGCCCCGCACGGCCGAGGTGCAGGTGAACGTCGGGAGGCCGGCTCCGGCGGCGTGGGTGCACGGACGGAGGCACGATCGGCCACCCGGCGCCAGGCGTCGGGTGGAGGCGTGCGCGGCGCGGTGCCCGCCGGGTGTGCCTCCGGGGGGGGCGCCGTGCGGAGCGGGTGGGTCGGACGGACCCGTGGACCGGTGGGGTGCGCAGCGTGCTTGCCGCGGCTGTCCGTCCGGCGGCGGTGGAGGTGCGGTCGGTGGGCGCTTGCGACGGTTCCGCCGGGGCAGCCGGCTACGGATCGCCGTCGGCCGTGGAACGGATGCTGCAGGAGTACTTGACGACCCGACGCATCGGTACTCCACTGACCGGGCGGGCCTGTGGCTTCGGCCGCGGGCCCGACCAACGACGCACCCTCGCGTGAGGGGGGCAGAGTCATGTCGGCCGCACCTCCGCGATCCTCCTCCGTGCCCCTCCCCGGTGATTTCGCCGTCGTCCGCATGGACGGCCGGGTGAGTCGCCTCATCCGGATCGGCCAGTGGCTCAACGGCAGCGGTTTCGCCGACTACGAGCACGCCTTCGTCTTCGTGGGCGACGGGCGACTGGTCGAGGCGCAGCCCGGCGGCGCCGAACTGCGCCCCCTCTCGGTGTACGACGGCCGACCGGCGCTCTGGTCCACCGGCAGGTACGCCTTGACGGGTGCCCAGCGGGCGGCTGTCGTCGCGGCCGCCCGCGGGTACATCGGGGTGCCCTACAGCGCGGCCGACTACTTCGCGCTGGCCGCGCACCGCCTCCGTCTGCCGGTCGGTCCGCTCATCAAGGGCTATGTGGCGAGCAGCCGCCACATGATCTGCTCCCAGCTGGTCGACCAGTGCTACCTGGACGCCGGTGTCCATCTGTTCTCGGACGGCCGGTGGCCGGGGTACGTCACACCGGCCGACCTGGCGAAGCTGCTACTGGCCTGACGGGCGGTCACAGGGGAGTCGCGGAGGCGTGGTCGCTCTGCCGCCGTGGCCCGGCCGTCGTGCAGACGGGCGTCAGGCCGTCACCGGTGTTCGCTGCTGCAGCGGTTCGCCGCAGTGCTCGGCAGAGACCGGGGCGAACCGCCCGGTGCCGTTGTCCAGGACGTACGCCTGGGCGGTCGCGAAGTCGAAGTACATCCCGACCAGACGCAGGGTGCCGGCGGCCACGCGGCGTTCGACCGCGGGATTGGCCAGCAGTTGGTCGAGCTGCTGGACCACGTTGGTGATGCAGAGCTCCTCGACCGGGTCGGCGGCGGGTCGGTCGGTGAAGCTCGCGGGCGCACGCTTGGAGCGGGCGAGCGAGCCACGGCCGTTGCGCAGCCAGCGCACGAGCGGGGTCGGCGTGCCGGGCTGCTCGTGGATGCCGTCCAGCAGGGCCTTCATCGCGCCGCAGCCGGAGTGCCCGCAGACCGTGATCGAGCCGACCTCCAGCACCTCGACCGCGTACTGCACGGCAGCCGCCACCGAGTCGTCCGCAGCGCCCGGTTCGTGGGGGGCGGGGACGAGGTTGCCGACGTTCCGGACCGTGAAGAGGTCGCCCGGGCCGCTACTGGTGATCATGCTGGTGACCATCCGCGAGTCGGCGCAGGTGAGGAACAGCTGTGAGGGCGTCTGGCCCTCGCGGGCGAGCCGGGCCAGTTCCTGCCGGACGAGTGGTGCGGTGTGCTCCTGGAAGCCCCGCACGCCGTCGAGCAGTCGGCCGTGTGCGTCGCCGCCGTCCTGCTCGATGCTGTGGTGGCCCATCCACGGTGTCCAGGCCCGGAACTGCCGCGCTCCTGCGGCCGGATCCGGCTCCATGGTGCCGTCGGGGTCGAGTGCCGCGTCCCGGCCGTGCTGGTCGGTCACCATCGCGACCCGCCCGCCGGCGGCCTGGTACATGGCCCGCCAGGTGTGCAGCGCCTCGTACGCGGCGTGGTCGAGGAAGCTGCCGTCGTGGTGGACGGTGACCGCCGCGCCGGGGGGAATCCGGCCGAGGGTGCGGCTGAGCCGGGGGACGGCGGCGAAGGTGAGCGGCCCGTGCGTCCGGACGCGGTGGGAGCCGTCGGGCTCGGCGGTGACGTCGACGCGGGCGCGGGTCAGCCGGTGGAGGGCGAGCAGGCCGGCGACCGTTCCGCCGAGCGTCACGCCGAGCGGGACGCCGAGGCCCACCACGCCGAGCACGGTGACCAGGTAGACCGGGAACTCGCGGTGCCGGTGGATGCGCCTGATGTGGGCGTAGCTGACCATCTGCACGCCGACGACGAGCACGAGGGCGGCCAGGGCCGCGAGCGGGATGCGGCGCAGCCCGCCGGCCAGGGCCAGTGCGGCCAGCACCACCCAGCAGCCGTGCAGGACGGCCGACCACCGGGAGACGGCGCCGGCCTGCACGTTGGCCGTGCTGCGGACGGCGCCGCCGGCCACCGGCAGGCCGCCGAACAGGCCGGAGACCATGTTCGCCAGGCCCTGGCCGCGCAGCTCGCGGTCCAGGTCGCTGGTGGTGTGCGTCATCCGGTCGACCGCGACCGAGGAGAGCAGCGACTCCACACCGGCGACGGCGGTGACCGTCAGGACCACGGTGAGCAGGTCCGACCAGTGCTCGGCGAGCAGCCGGCCGCTCGGGGCCGCGGCGAGTGCGTGGTGCTGCCAGCCGGGCAGTTCGACCCGGGCGAGGTGCAGGCCGAGGGTGAGGGAGAGGGTCGTGCCCGCGGCGACGGCGACGAGGGCGGCCGGCAGCCGGGCGAGCCGTGTGCCGATCCGGCCGGCGGCACCGGGGAGGCGGCCGAGGCGGGGCCAGCAGAAGAGCACGGCGACGGCGAGCGCGCCGACCGCCAGGGCCGGCGGGTGGGGCCCGGCCAACTGACCCGGGAGCGCGCGGAGGTTGGCGAGGGCGGAGCTCTGCGGCGATCCGCCGAGCACGACGTGGAGCTGGGCGATGGCGATGGCGAGGCCCACGCCCGTCAGCATCCCGTGCACGATCGCCGGGGAGACGGCGAGCGCCGCGCGGGCCACGCGCAGCGAGCCGAGCAGGAGCTGGAGCAGGCCGGCCGCGACGGTCACCGCGCAGGCGATCCGCCAGCCGTACTGGGCGACCACACCGGCGGTGATCACGGTCAGGGCCGCCGAGGGGCCGCTGACCTGGAGGGGAGTGCCGCCGAGCAGACCGGCCACCAGGCCGCCGGCGGCGGCGGCGACCAGGCCTGCCGTCAGTGGCGCGCCGGTGGCGAGGGCGATGCCGAGGGAGAAGGGCACCGCGATGAGGAAGACCGCCAGCGAGGCCGGCAGGTCGTGGAGGAGTGCGGAGCGGCCTCGGCCGCCCGCCCGTCCGGGGCGGGGCGCCGACCCGGACGACCGGCCGCCGTACGGCGGCGCGTGGTCGGTGGTGTCCGAGGCGATGGGTGCGGAGGAGATGTCGAGGGTCATGGTGTCCCGTCTTCCGGGGGAACGTACGCAGTCAGGTCCGGTGGTGGTGCTGTCAGCGGATCGGCTGTCGTGGATCGCGACGGTGTGGCGGGATGGTGTGGGCGCGGCGGCTATCCGCGGGGCCCAAGGACCATCACTCCGGTCTGCCAAGATTCGGTAAACCGAGAGTAATGAGATCTTTGCACGGCGTGAATACGAACGACAGGCCGGAGCGTTGGATTCACCTTTATGAGTGGAGGCCGGTCGGCTCGGGAACCCGACAGCCGGAAGGGCCGGCGAACGCCCAGCTCAGTGGGTGTCCGCCGGCCCTTCCGGGGGTGCTGCCGCAGCGCCTCGTCCGGCGGCAGCGGGTGGGGGATCAGACCCGGGCCGCGCCCAGCCCGGCCGTGCCGCGGTCCGCGGTGGCGCCGTCGGGTCCGAGCACGAACTCCGGGTCGACCTGCTCGGCGAGGTCCCGGCCCACCTTGGCGCTGCCCCAGCTCTCGGCGTTGCGCAGGTGGAAGTGGACCGCCTGAGCGGTGTACTTCCGCGGGTCCCGCAGCCCGAACGCGGCGTCCGCGGCGGCCTTCAGCTCCTCCAGGGTGCTGCGGTTGGCCGGCTCGAGCAGGCTCAGGGCGGGCTCGGCGCCCTGCTCCAGCCGCCGCACCCAGTCGGACTGTCCGAAGGTCGTCAGCAGGTCGTCGCCCACCTCCCGGCGTAGGAAGGCCAGGTCGTCCGGCCCCTGCACCTTGTTGCCGACGACCCGGAGGGCGACGCCGAAGTCGCGCGCGTACTCCTTGTACTGGCGGTAGACGGAGATGCCCTTCCGGGTCGGTTCGGCGACCAGGAAGGTGAGGTCGAAGCGGGTGAACAGGCCGGAGGCGAAGGAGTCCGAGCCGGCGGTCATGTCGGTGACCACGTACTCGTCCTGGCCGTCGACCAGGTGGTTGAGCAGCAGCTCCACCGCGCCGACCTTGGAGTGGTAGCACGCGACGCCGAGGTCCTCCTCGGTGAAGGCGCCGGTGGCCAGCAGCCGGACGGACCCCTCGTCGAGCGCGATCGGGCGGGCGCACACGGCGTACACCGGGTTCTCCTCGACGATCCGCAGCAGTCGCGAACCCCGGCCGGGGGGAGTGGTCTTGATCATCTCCTCCGCGGACCCGATGAGCGGGTTGTCGCCGCGCAGGTACTCCTTGATCTCCGGCAGGCGGGCGCCCAGCGAGGGGAGTCCGGCGGCCTGGTCGTCCGTCAGTCCGAGTGCCGGGCCCAGGTGTTGGTTGATGTCGGCGTCGACGGCGATCACCGGGCGGCCGGCGGCGGCCAGGTGGCGGATGAACAGCGCGGACAGCGTCGTCTTGCCGCTGCCGCCCTTGCCGACGAACGCGATCTTCATCTAGGGCTCCGGCTCTCGCTGCGGCGGCCGGCGCCGCCGAAGGGATGTTGGAAATCGTTATCGTCACCGATAGCGGTCATGCTAGCGGTGGTTTGGTACGCCGCGCGGGTGGGAACGCCGGATTGCCTCGATCGGGTGATGCCGGGGTTGCTGTGCGGGGGGTGGGGGGTGGTTCATTACCCTCGGGTACGTGAGCACTGGAACTGATCCCCTCGCCTCGCTGGCCGAGCTGCCCGGGGTGCCCGAGGCCGTCGCCGAGGTGCGCAAGGCCGTCGACCGGCTCTACGGCCACCGCGTGATGCGCCGCCGAGCCGGTGAGGTGACGTCGGAGGCGGCCATCCGCGGCGCCCGGGCGTCGGCCGCCCTCGACGGTGCCGACTGGCCGCTGGAGGAGATCCGGCGGCGCACCGACTTCGGCGGCGACGCCGAGGCCCGCACGGTGGGCGGTGCACTGCGGATCTCGGCCGAGGCCGGGCAGCTGCTGGGCGTGTGGCGGCACTCGCCGCTGCAGGTGCTGGCCCGGCTGCACCTGCTCGCGGTCGGCGACGCCGACCCGTCCGCCGGCCGTCCGCGGCGCGCGGGCGAGCAGGCGGGGCCGCTCTTCCCGGTCGAGCTGGCGGCCGCCGAGGGCTTCGACAAGTCGTTCGAGGGCGTGGAACTCCCGCCCGCGCCGGGCGCGGAGGAGGTCGCGGCGCGCCTCGACCAGCTGTCACACCTCCTGGCGTCCCGCGCCGAGGGCGCCGCGAACGGTGCGCCCGCCCTGGTGACGGCCGCGGTGGTGCACGGCGAACTGCTCGCGCTGCGCCCCTTCGCCTCCCACAACGGGGTCATCGCACGTGCCGCACAGCGCATCGTCCTGATCGCCGAGGGCCTCGACCCGAAGGCCATCTGCCCGGCCGAGGTCGGCCTCGCCGAGCTCGGCACCGCCTCCTACCGGGACGCCCTGGCGGGATACCTCAGCGGCACCGGCGACGGCATGGCGCGGTGGATCCGGCACTGCGGGGAGGCGCTCCGGCTCGGCGTCCGGGAGAGCACCGCGGTCTGCGAGGCGATGCAGCGCGGGATGGTCTGACCGTCCGACCATGTGACCGGCCGACGGCTCGGGGCGTCGGCCGGGTCGCTCGAACGGTCCGTGACATGCAGATGCGGCGGCACCTGGTCCTGCTCGGTGCCGCCGCTGGCACAGGGGCCGGGTTACCAAGCATGCACCGGAAGTGCCCATCAGGTGGGGATCTGGCCCGTTCACCTGGTGCGGCGGCCCGTCAGCGGGTCGGCTGCATGTGGGTGCCCAGCTGGCTGTGCGCGGTCCGTGGGCCTGAACTGCGTTGTCGGAACGACCCCTTAGGGTCCTGACCGGGTCTCGCGGGCCGTAAGTCCTTTCTATCGCGGATCGCCCCAAAGCGGAACCCGAAACAAGAACTTTTTCCCGTTTGTCTGATATGGCAACCGGCCTGGTCGGACGGGTCAGGCCACCGGTCGGCGCCGCCGTGCGGAGTACCAGAGCAGGCCCGCCGTGAGGGCTGCCGCGCCGACCGCGACGGCCAGCAGCACGGACCGGCTCGGAGCGCTGAACTCCGGCAGCCTGCTGCGGAGTTCGACCGGACGGTTGAAGACCAGCACCGGCCACTCGCGGGCCGCCGCCTCCTTGCGCAGCGCCCGGTCCGGGTTGACCGCGGACGGGTGGCCGACCGCCTCCAGCAGCGGGAGGTCGGTGGACGAGTCGCTGTAGGCGTAGGACTCGGCGAGGTCGTAGCCCTGCTCGGCGGCGAGCTCGCGGATGGCCGCCGCCTTGTTCTCGGCGTACGCGTAGTACTCGATCTCGCCGGTGTAGCAACCGTCCTCGACCTTGAGGCGGGTGGCGATGGCGTGGTCGGCGCCGAGCAGCCGGCCGATCGGCTCGACGACCTCCGAGCCGGAGCTGCTGACGATCACCACGTCGCGCCCGGCCGCATGGTGCTGCTCGATCAGCGAGGCGGCCTCCTCGTAGATGATCGGGTCGATCAGCTCGTGCAGGGTCTCCGCGACGATCTCGCGGACCTGCTGGACGTTCCAGCCGCGGGTCAGCGCCGACAGGTACTGCCGCATCTTCTCCATCTGGTCGTGGTCCGCGCCGCCGACCAGGAAGACGAACTGGGCGTACGCGCTCTTGAGCACGGCCCGACGGTTGATCAGGCCGCCCTGGTAGAAGGGCCGGCTGAACGCGAGCGCGCTCGACTTGGCGATGATCGTCTTGTCCAGGTCGAAGAACGCGGCCGTCCGCGGGGTTCCGTGGGGCGGGCTCGGAGCGGCCGGCCGGGCCGCGGCGTCCACCTCGTCCACATCGTCCGCCTTGTCCGTCGCGTCCGCTTCGCCGTCGGGCCCGTCCGGGCGGCCGGTGTCGGCGACCGGTCCCCCTTCGCCGCCCTCGGGCGCACCCTCGGCTGCGCCGTCGCCCGGTGCGGCGTCGGCGGCCGGCGTCTTTGCCCGGTCGGGGACGGCCGGCGGGGGCGCGTCGGGGGTGGTTGCGCGCCCCGAGTCGGGACCGGTGTCGACGGTGTCGGCGTTCTCGGTGGTGTCCACGGGACCGAGGATAGAGGGCGTGCCGAAACCCCCCGCCATTCGGCGTACTCGGTGGCGCGCGGGTTTGTGTTTCTGGCCGCTCGGGTACACCATGGAAGTCACGGATCGTTCGCGACCGTGCTAACCCGGTCCGGCTCCTCCCCCCCGAGTCGGGCCGTGGATAGACGACCCCCGCTCTCCCCCCCCGGCGGGGGTCGTCGCATGTCCGGGCCCGTTTCGCAGGGTAGTTGACACTCCCGGTGTCCACCCGGAACGGATCGGTGACCGCCCGGCCCGTTCGGCGCACGTCCGCCACCGCCACGCCGCCCATGTCACTGTCGGTAACTGATTCATCGGGAATCGCAGGACGCACAGAAGGCGCGTTCTCATGCCTCTCGCGTCAATTCTGCGATGCATTGCCCCCCGGGCGAGTGAAGCGAGTTATCCACAGCCACGAGTTGTCCACAGCGAATGCCGGGGGCGCATCCGAGGGCCGCCCGCTCCGCCACGGTGGTGCCCGGGCCGCCGCCGCACCCACCCGATCACCGGGCGGGCCGGCAGCCCCGCACCGGCCGCCGCACGTGCTCCACGCGCGCCGACCGGCCCGGACCACTCGGACACCGCCCGGCAGCACCGGGCGCCGCCCCTGGGGGAGACGCCATGTCGACACCCACCACCGATTCCCGCCCGACGGGCCGCCCCGCGCCGGCCGGCCCGCTGATCATCACCGCGGACGACGCCCTCGCCGACCACCTCGCCCGGATCTGCGCCGCGGCCGGTGTCGAACCACAGCTGGCCCGTGCCGAACCGCCGCGCGCGCTCTGGGAGGACGCGCCGCTCGTGCTCGTCGGCGACGACCTCGCCGAGTCGTGCTCCGGGCTGCCCCGGCGAGCCGGTGTGCTGCTGCTCGGGCTCGACCTCGACGACGGCAGCGTGTGGGTGCGGGCCGTGCGCCTCGGCGCCGAGCACGTGCTCTTCCTGCCCGACGCGCAGACGTGGCTGCTCGATCGGATCGCCGACGCGGCGGAGGGCGTCGGCCCGCCCGCGCTCACCGTCGGCGTGCTCGGCGGCCGCGGCGGTGCCGGTGCCTCCACCTTGGCCTGCGCGCTCGCCGTGACCGCGGCCCGCAGCGGCCACCGCACCATGCTGGTCGATGCGGACCCGCTCGGCGGAGGGCTCGACGTGCTGCTCGGCGGCGAGACCGCCGAAGGGCTCCGCTGGCCCGATCTCGCCGGCTCCCGCGGGCGGATCGGCGGGGCCGAACTCGCCGACGCGCTGCCGGAACTGCAGGGCCTCAGCGCTCTCTCCTGGGACCGCAGCGACTGCCTGGCCATCCCGCCCGAGGCGATGCGCAGCGTGCTCGCCGCGGCACGGCGCCGCGGCGGCCTGGTGGTGGTCGACCTGCCCCGCCACCTCGACCCCGCCGCCGCCCGGGCGTTGGAGCAGATCGACACCGCCCTGCTCGTGGTGCCCGCCGAACTGCGCGCCCTGGCCGCCGCGGACCGCGTGGCCGCGGCCGCCCGGATGCGGCTCACCGACCTGCGTGCGGTGGTCCGCGTGCCCGGCCCGGTCGGCCTTCCCGCCGCCGAGATCGCCCGCAACCTGCGGCTCGCCTTCGCCGGTGAGCTCCCGCCGGAGCCCGGGCTCGGCCTCGACGTCGAACGCGGAATGCCGCCCGGTCTGCGGGAACGCGGCCCGCTCGCCCGTTTCTGCAGCGGTTTCCTGAGCGAGGTCATGCCGCCGGTGGCCGCCGCGGGCGGTGCGTCATGACCGATCGTCTTCCGCGTCGGCGGCTGTCCGGCGGCCCGTGGGCCCAACCCGCGCAGCACCGCCGACGCCTCGGTACCGCCCTTCGGCTCGGCGGCGGTGGCTCACTGCGGACGGCCGCGGCCCTCCGCCCGGACGGACACCACCCCGGGCTCACGGCATCGGTCGGCCAGCGGACCCAGGACGACACCGCGCACGGCCGCGGAGCCCTGCTCGACGCCGTCCGCCTCCACCTGGCCGAGACCGGCGCCCTGCCCACCACCGGGTCCGTCGCCGCCGCACTGCGTGCCAACCTGCCGACCCTGGGCGGCGACGACGTGCTCGACACCGTGCGCGCGATCCAGGCCGAACTGGTCGGGGCCGGTCCGCTCCACGAGCTCCTCGACCGGCCCGAGGTGACGGACGTGCTCGTCAACGGGCCTGACGACGTGTGGATCGACTGCGGTCGCGGTCTGCAACGGGCGCCCGAGGTGCGCTTCCCTGACCGCGAGGCCGTCCGGCGGCTCGCCCACCGGCTGGCAACCGCGGCGGGCCGCCGACTCGACGACGCCATGCCCTGGGTGGACGCCCGCCTCCCCGACGGCACGCGGCTGCACGCCGTACTGCCGCCCATCGCCGCCGGCGGCTGCACCCACATCTCCCTGCGGATCTGCCGGGCGCGCCCGTTCACCCTGGACGAACTCGTCGCCGGCGGCACGCTCACCGGGCCCGGGGCCGACCTGCTCCGCGGTGTGCTCCGTGCCCGGTTGTCGCTGCTCATCAGCGGTGGCACCGGCTCCGGCAAGACGACACTGCTGGCCGCCCTGCTCGGACTCGTCGGACCGGACGAGCGGATCGTCGTCGTCGAGGACTCGGCAGAGCTCCGCCCGGACCACGCCCACGTGGTACGTCTGCAGAGCCGCCCGCCGAATCAGGAGGGACTGGGCGAGCTCACCCTCCGCGACCTCGTCCGGCAGGCCCTGCGGATGCGTCCGGACCGACTGGTCGTCGGTGAGGTCCGCGGCGCCGAGGTCGTCGACCTGCTCGCCGCACTCAACACCGGACACGACGGGGGGTTCGGCACCGTCCACGCCAACGCGGCCGCCGATGTACCGGCCCGCCTCGAAGCGCTCGGATCACTCGCCGGGCTCGACCGGCTCTCGCTGCACAGCCAGCTCCGGGCCGCCGTGGACCTGGTCGTCCACCTCGTCCGGGATCCGGCCACCGGGCAGCGGCGGATCGCCGAGCTCCACACCGTGGAGGGCGATGTCCGCGGCCTGGCCACCACCCGACCCGCCCTGCTCTTCCGGCCCGACGGCCGGTGCGCGACCGGGCCGGGCTGGGCCGCACTGCAGCACGCCTGCGCCGAGCGCGGGGTCGTCCTCGCGGGGAGGCCGGAATGACGCTCCGCCAATTGGAGGCCCTGTGGGGCCTGGCGCTCTGCGGGACGGCCGGGCTGGCGTGGTGGCTGCTCGAATCGGCCGTCGCCGGGCCGAAGCGCGGCCGGGCGGCATCCGGTGAGCGGAGGCGGCCGTGAGCGGGCCGTCGAGAGGGACGACGGCCTTCGCCGGCCCGCCGGCCGCGCATCCGGGCGGCACACTGCGGCACCGGGCCGGCCACGGGCGTGCCCACCGACTGCTCGGCACCACGGACGGGCACCCTTCCGGGCGCAGCGGAGCGGCCCTGCACGCAGCTGCCCGGCGCATGACGGCGGCCGGACAACGGCCGCGGTGGCTGATCCCCGAACTGGTCCTGCTGCCGATCGGGATCGCGGCAGGCCACGCCACCCGGTCCCCGGTCCCGTTCCTCGCCGCGGCCGTCGGGATCCTGCCCCTGCGGCGACTGCGCGCCCGGCGCCGGACGGTCGAGGAGGCACGCCGTCGTGCGGCGGCCGTGATCGAGCTGTGCACCGCCCTGGTCGGCGAGCTCCGCAGCGGCGCCACCGCCGAGTACGCCCTGCAGACCGTCATCGGCCGCGGGGCCGCGCTCCGGTACGGCCTCGGCGCCGAACCGTCCGCCCGGCTCGCGGCGGCCCGCTACGGGGCCGACGTTCCCGCCGCCCTCCGTCTGGTCGCCGAACTGCCGGGAGGCCGCGGCGCCGCAGCCGTGGCCGCCTGCTGGCAGGTGAGCGCCGACAGCGGTACCGGTCTGCTGGCCGGCCTGGACCAGCTCGGCGATGCCCTGCGGTCCGAACGCGCCCTCGCGGAGGAGGTGGCCGGTGAACTGGCCGGTTCTCGGGCGACGGTCGCGCTGCTGGCCGCGCTTCCCGTGTTCGCCCTCCTGCTCGGCACGGCCCTCGGTGCCCACCCGTTGTCGACACTGCTGCACACGCCGGCAGGGCTGGCCTGCCTCGCCGTCGGCGCCGTGCTGGAGACCACGGGACTCCTCTGGACGGCCAGGATCGTCAGGGCCGCCGAGGACGGTCCCCCGGCCGACCCGGACCGGGCAGCGGACGAGGACTGCGGGCGGAGTGCGGCGCGGTCTCCCTGCGGACTCACCCGCCGACGCGCGGACCACCAGGAACCTCCGAGGCGGCCGCACCCCGGCACCTCGGGGGAGGCGGTGGCCGGGTGACCGCCCTCACCGCGCTGGCCGCCGTACTGTCAGCCGTTTTCGCGGTGCCGGCACTCCTGCCCGGTCCGGCACGGCGGCGCGACCTCCGACGACGCCTGCGGCGCTGTCTGTCCGACCACCGTGTCAGCCGTCGCCCCGGCGACCGCCGCCGCTCCCGCCGAACACGGAGGCCGCCGCGCCGGCTGCCGGGCCGCGCCTGGTGCTTGCCGCTGGCCGTCGGCCTCGGTACGGCCGCCGCCGTGGGCGGAGCGGTGGGTCTCGTGGCCGGGGCCGGGGCGGCCGCGGCCGCCTACCGCTGGCTGCCCCGGCCCGTACCGGCAGCCGCGCGGCGGGCAGTGGCCGAGGAGGAGCGCCTGCTGCGCCAGTTGCCGCTCACCGCGGAGCTGCTGGCCGCCTGCCTCGGCTCGGCCTCCTCGCCCGGCCCGGCAGCCGCTGCCGTGGCGGCCGGCCTGGATTCCCCGATGCGTGACCGGCTGGCGGCGGCTGCCGCGCAACTCGCGCTGGGAGCACCGCCGGAGGTCTGCTGGGAGCAACTCGGGGCAACCAGCCCGGCCCTGGCGCCGCTGGCCCGCTGCATGGTCAGGACCAGCCGTAGCGGCACGCCGCCGGCTGCCGCGCTGAGCGGCCTCGCCCAGGCGCAGCGGGCCGCCGCAGCCCGGGCCGCCCACGCCAGGGTCCGACGCGCAGGCGTGCTCGCCACGGCTCCGCTCGGGCTCTGCTTCCTCCCCGCCTTCGTCCTGATCGGCATCGCGCCGATCGTCATGGGCCTCGCCGCCCTCTTCGCACACCGGATCTGACAACACGTCCGCCGAAGGCGCCGTCCCGTCCCCACCCGCCCCGGCTCGAACCGAGCCCTCCCAGAATGGAGTCTGCGATGTACCAGCCCACCGTCCGTCTGACCGGCCTCCCGTCCCCGACGGCCGACGCCACCGAGGCGGCCCCCGACCCGGCGGCCGCGGCGCCCCTGGTCCCGACCTCCGTGGCTCCGCCGCCCGGCCCTCGGAGCCGTCGAGCCCTCGGGCTCCGCAGACGGCTCGAACTCCGCCGACCGCTCGGGCTTCGCCGCACGGCCTTGGCCCGTGCGCGCCTCGCACGGCGTCTCGCCCGGCGCATCCGCGGTGCCGTGGTCGGCCCGCCGGACGCCGGTATGACCACGGCCGAGTACGCGATCGGCACGGTGGCGGCATGCGCCTTCGCCGCGATCCTCTACCGCGTGGTGACGAGCGGGACGGTCTCCGGGGCGCTCGGGGAACTGCTCGACAGGGCCCTCCATGCGGTCTGACCGCCGTCGGCGCGACCCGTCGCATCCGGGTGGACGGGGCAGGGCCGCGGCGGCCCGCAGCAGCAGGCCCCGCGACGCCGGGACGGCCACCGCCGAAACCGCGGTGGCGATGCCGGCCATGGTGCTGCTCATGGCCACGCTGATCTGGGGCCTCATCGCCGCCGCAGGCCAGATCCGCTGCGTCGACGCCGCCCGGATCGCGGCGCGGGCGGCTGCACGAGGGGACTCCGACGCGGCAGCGGCCGCCCGCGCGGCGGCTCCGCCCGGTGCGTCCGTCGAGATCGCCCGGGACGACGACACCGTGCGGGTCACCGTCGAGGCGCCCTTCCCCGCCCCCGGCCGGATCGGTGCGGCGTTGTCGGTCCGGCTGGGAGCCTCCGCGGTCGCCGCCCGCGAGGACGTGCCGAGCGGGGCGGAGGGCGGCACGCCATGGCCGTCCTGAGAAGGCGATCCGCCGCGTCCGGCCGTCCGCACGACCTGTCGCCCGAGCCGTCCCCCGATGCGGGCTCGGCCACCGTCTGGCTGCTCGCGCTGGGCATGCTCGGCTGCGCCGTGTTCGCCGTCGTGCTCGCGGTGGGAGCCACGGTGGCGGCCCGCCACCGTGCGGAGTCCGCCGCCGACTTGGCGGCGCTGGCAGCCGCCGAGCGCCTGCTGATCGACCCCGACGGGGGTTGCAGCCGCGCTGCCCGGATCACGGCGGCCCACGGCGCCTCCCTGGTGTCCTGCACCCCCGAGCCGGAGGAGGACGCCGTCGAGGTGGTCGTGGAGGTGGCGGCGGGTCACCTCGGTCTCCTGCCCGGGCCTGCCCGGGCGCGGGCCCGGGCAGGCCCGGTCTGGGCCCCGGCCAGTGGCGGAGACACCTCCACCTCCACCTCCGCCGACGGACCTGACGGACCCGAAGGACCCGCCGGCGCAGCCGGGGCGAGCAGGGCGGAACGGCCCGCTGCCGTCCGGGCGCGGCCGCCCACCCGGATCGACCGGTGGCAGCCGGCCCTACCGCGGCACCGCCCCGTCCGAGCCGCCCCCGACGGTCGGCGCCCCCGCGAGCAGCACGTCCAGCAGTCGGACTGCGGCCGCCTTGTCCAGCGGGTCGTTCCCGTTGCCGCACTTGGGGGACTGCACGCAGGACGGACAGCCGCGTTCGCACTCGCAGGCGGCGATGGCGTCGCGGGTGGCCGTGAGCCACTGCACGGCCCGGGTGTACCCGCGCTCGGCGAAGCCGGCTCCGCCGGAGTGGCCGTCGTAGACGAACACGGTGGGCAGGCCGGTGTCCGGGTGCAGCGGCACCGAGACGCCGCCGATGTCCCACCGGTCGCAGGTGGCGAACAGCGGCAGCAGGCCGATCGAGGCGTGCTCGGCGGCGTGCGCGGCACCCGGCAGCCGGTCGAACGGGATCTCGGCGTCGAAGAGCTGGTCCTCCGTCACCGACCACCACACCGCACGCGTCCGCAGTGTCCGCGGGGGCAGGTCGAGCTTGGTCTCGCCGAGGACCTCGCCGGTCGAGATGCGCTTGCGCAGGAAGCCCACCACCTGATTGACCACTTCGACCGAACCGAAGCTCAGCCGGGCCTCGCCCCACTCCTCGGACCTGTCGGTCGACAGCACGGAGATCGACGTGATGTCGCGGGCCGCCGTGGTGTAGGGCGGATCGGCCGCCTCCACCAGGGCGACGGAGGCCTCCAGGTCGAGGTCCCGCACCAGGTAGGTGCGTCCCCGGTGCAGGTGGACGGCGCCGGTGTGCACGGTGGTGTGCGCGGCTGCCGCGTCGACGGTGCCGAGCACCCGCCCGGTGGGGGCCTCCACGATCTGGACGGGGTTGCCGCCGCTGCCGCGCAGGTCGACCCCGTCCGCCGCCCGCTCCCGCCGGGTCCAGTACCAGGAGCCGTCCGCGCGTCGGCGGAGCAGCCCCCGCCGCTCCAGCACGGGGAGCAGCTGGGCGGTGGACGGCCCGAAGAGGTCGAGGTCGGCATCGGTGATCGGCAGTTCGGCCGCCGCGGCGCACAGGTGCGGAGCCAGGACGTGCGGGTTGTCCGGGTCGAGCACGGTCGCCTCCACCGGGTTGGCGAACAGCGCCTCCGGGTGGTGCACCAGATAGGTGTCGAGCGGGTCGTCACGGGCGATCAGCACCGCCAGCGCGCCCTGCGCCTCCCGGCCCGCCCGGCCGGCCTGCTGCCAGAGCGAGGCCCGGGTGCCCGGGTAGCCGGCCAGCAGGACGGCGTCCAGACCGGAGACGTCGACGCCGAGCTCCAGCGCGGAGGTGGAGGCGAGGCCGAGCAGGCGACCGGAGTGCAGGTCGCGTTCCAGCGCCCGTCGTTCCTCGGCCAGATAGCCGCCCCGGTAGGCCGCGACCCGCCCGGCCAGCGGGCTGCCCAGCAGGTCCTGCGCCTGGAGGGCGACCAGCTCGGCGGCCCGGCGGGAGCGGACGAAGGCGACCGTCCGCGTCCCGGACTCCACCAGGTCCGTGAGCAGGTAGCCGGCCTCCGCGGTCGCCGTCCGGCGGACGGGCGCGCCCTGCTCACCGACGTGCTCGGTCAGCGGCGGCTCCCACAGCGCGAACACCAGCGGGCCGCGCGGCGACGCGTCCTCGGTCACGGCCACCGCGGGCAGCCCGGTCAGCCGCTCGGCCGTCACGGCCGGTTCCGCGGTGGTGGCGGAGGCGAGCAGGAACGTCGGGTGGGACCCGTACCGCGCGCAGAGCCGCCGCAGCCGCCGCAGCACCTGGGCGACGTGCGACCCGAACACGCCGCGGTAGCTGTGGCACTCGTCGACCACCACGTACCGCAGCGCCTTGAGGAAGGAGGACCATCGTGCGTGCCCGGGCAGGATGCCGCGGTGCAGCATGTCCGGGTTGGTGAGAACGTACGAGGCGTACTGGCGCACCCACTCGCGCTCCTCGGGCGGGGTGTCCCCGTCGTACAGCGCGACCCGTACCCGTGGCGGCACGAGCTCGGCGGCCCGCCTGCGCTGGTCGGCCGCGAGTGCCTTGGTCGGGGCCAGGTAGAGCGCGGTCGCGCCGCGGCCGTTGCGGGCCTCGGTGCCGTCGAGCAGTGCACTCAGGACGGGTGCCAGGTACCCCAGGGACTTCCCCGAGGCGGTGCCGGTGGCGATCACCACGCTCCGCCCCGCCTGCGCCGTTTCCATCGCCTCCGCCTGGTGCGCCCACGGCTCGCGCACGCCGAGTCCGGCGGCGGCCTCCCGGATTTCCGGACGGATTCCCTCCGGCCAGGAGGAATGGCGCGCGGGGCGGGAGGGAAGGTGCTCCGTATGGGTGAGGCGGTCCGACCGGCCCCGGTTGGTGGACAGGGTCTTCAGCAGTGCTTCGGGCGCGGTGTGACGGGGCGGCATGAGGACCCAGTGTGTCACCGGCGTGACGGAGAATCGCCGCAAGCCATCGTGCGGGCATGGTCACAGGTGGTTCAATGAGGCCGTGACGGCCGCACGGCCGAGGGACGCACGCCGGTGCTGGTCAGCAGCGGCTTGCCTCGCCCGGCCTGCGACCACGCGGTGGCGGCCGCCCGGCCGAGGATCGCAATGACGTAGCCGCAATGACGTAGCAAGGCAAGGTGCTGGAGGTTCCGTGGACCTGTCCCTGTCGACCCGTACGGTCGGCGATCGCACGGTCGTCGAAGTCGGCGGCGAGATCGATGTGTACACCGCCCCCAAGCTGCGCGAGCAGCTTGTCGAGCTCGTCAACGACGGCAACTACCACCTCGTCGTCGACATGGAGGGCGTTGACTTCCTCGACTCCACCGGTCTCGGCGTGCTGGTAGGCGGGCTCAAGCGGGTCCGTGCGCACGAGGGTTCGCTCCGTCTGGTCTGCAACCAGGAGCGCATCCTGAAGATCTTCCGGATCACGGGCCTGACCAAGGTCTTCCCGATCCACAACTCGGTGGACGACGCCGTCGCCTCCACCGACTGATCGTCTTTCCCGCACCGGCGGGGCCGTGTCGCGGCCCCGCCGGTCCGGCGGGGCCGGTGGCGGCCCCGCGCCGTGGCGTGCGTGCACGTCACGGCCCACCAGGGAGCAACCCCGGAGGGGGAGGAATGGCAACCGTCGAACTTCGATTCAGCGCGCTTCCCGAGCACGTGCGCACGGCCCGGCTGGTGGCCGCCGCCGTGGCCAGACGTGCCGGGGTCGACGAGTCGGTGCTCGACGAGGTCCGCCTGGCCGTGGGTGAGGCCTGTTCGCGGGCCGTCGGCCTGCACCAGCGCGGGGCCGCCCACGGGGCGATCCGCGTCGCACTGATCGAGCAGGAGAAGCGTTTCCTCATCGAGGTCGCCGACGAGGCCGGCGACGCCTCCGTACCGTCCCCGGCTTCCGGCGAGAGCGCCGACCCCGGCGAGGACGCCCTCGGGCTGGCCGTGATCAGCGGCCTGGTGGAGGACGTCGAGGTCACCAACGGTGGCGAGGGCGGCCTGATCAGGATGAGCTGGCCGGTCTCCACCGCACCCGTCGCGGTCTGACTTCCCCGACCGCTCCTGCCGGAGGCGCGTAGGCGCCCGCATGCGGGGCGCACTCCCGGCATGCGCTGCCCGCGGCCATGCCCCTGTCCGCGGCCTCACCTCTGTCCGCCGGACCCCTGCCCGCCGGCCGGGCCCGTGACCGCCTGCCGCTGCCGCCGGGTCCCGCTGCGCCTGCGCGCGCATTGACAAATTGTTGAAGCGGGCTGTTTCCTGCTCCCGGCGCGACCGGTTCGGTACGAGAACGACGGGACGAGTGACACCTCCATGCGCATACACATCCTCTGGCCGGCCGGACAGGCGACGGCCGAGCTCCGGTCGACGCCCACCACGGAGAAGCTCTGGGCCGTGCTGCCGATCGACTCCACGGCCCGCACCTGGGGCGAGGAGGTCTACTTCGACGCCGGCGTGAGCCTGCCGAGGGAGCCGGACGCGGCACAGGTCGTGGACCCGGGCACGGTCGCGTTCTGGACGGACGGCGACAGCCTGGCGCTGCCCTTCGGTCCGACCCCGATCTCCCGCGACGGCGAGTGCCGCCTCGCGAGCCCCTGCAACCTGCTCGGGGCGCTGGACGGGGACCCCGGAGTGCTGCGCACGGTCCGTGACGGGGACGCGATCCGGGTCGAGCGGGCGTAAGGGGCGGTCGGCGGGCGGGTGGACGGCCGTGTAGGTTCGCAGATCGACGTCCGCGACCGAAAGGCACCCGGTGAACAAGCGACTGCTGACCGTCCCCGCGCTCGGCGCGCTGCTCGCGTTCGGCGCCGTCGCGTGCGGCGACGACGACGACACCAAGCAGCTCGACGGCTGGGCCAAGAGCGTCTGCGACGCCGCGCGGAGCCCGATCGCCCAGTCGCGGGTCGCCCTCGCCGACACCGCCAAGGTGACGCCAGGCGAGGCGCCGATAGCGCTGCAGAAGCGCCTCTCCGCGGACCTGGCCGAACTGGCCAAGTCCAACGCCGGGTTGGCGGACGCCGTCGACAAGGCCGGGGCTCCGAAGTCGAAGGACGGCGAGACGGCCCGGACGGACGCGGTGAACGAGCTCCGCAAGGCCGCGCAGGGCTACGTGGACGTCCAGAAGAAGCTGGACGCCTTGGCCACCGACGACCAGGCGAAGTTCGCGGACGGCCTGCGCAGCGTGGGCGACCAGGTCCAGCAGCTGGCCCAGCTCTCCACGCAGGGGCTGAACCGTCTGCAGACCGGTGAGGTGGGCGACGCGATGAAGCGGCAGCCCGGGTGCAAGGCGCAGGCCGTGGCGGACCCGGTGGCCACCGACACCGCGTCGGCGGGCACGGACCAGTCCGGCTCGGGCGGGACGGGGACGCAGTCCGGCGCACCCTCCGGCAGCTCTTCCGGCAACGGCTCCGGCAAGCCCTCGGCGAAGCCGTCCGGCAGCGCCTCGGGCGCGTCCACCGCGCCGTCCGCGGGCGCCTCGGCCCAGCAGGCCCAGAAGTCCGGTGCCGCCTCACCGAGCACCTCCGCCGGCTGACCGGCCAGGACCGGCCAGGACCGGCCACGACCGGGCCAGGGCAAGCCAGGACCAAGCAGGACCAAGCGGGACCGGCCGGATCGGGGTGCGTGCGCCGCGCGCACCCGCCGCGGCCGCACCCGTCACCGGCCGCGGTCGCGCGACAATGGCGTGGTGACCAACAGCCCTACGCCCGATCCCGTCCGCCTCGCCAGGCTCCGTGAGGCGCTGCTCGCCGCCCAGTACACGGCCGACGGCTGCCTCGACCTGCTCGGCCCCACCGCCTACGCCGCCCTCGCCCGCAGCGAGACGGTGCCCGCCCTGCGGGCGACCCGGGGCGGCAGCCCGCTGGAGACGCTGGTGCGGCTGTTCCTGCTGCAGCAGCCCGTGCCGCGCGCGGCCGCCGCGGCCGCACTCTCCGTGGAGGACTGCCTGGCCGACGGCTGGCTGACCGAGGACGGCGACCAGGTGCGGGCGACCGTCGACGTGCGCCCGTACGCCAACGAGGTGGCCGGGCTGCCGAGCGCCGACGCCTGGGTCGTCTCCGACCTCGGGTGCGCGGTGGGCGGCGCCGGCGGCATCGGCGCCGGGGAGAGCTCCGGCGGTGTGGCCCGCCGGGACCTGGTGCTCGGTGTGGGCGGCGCCTCGACCACCTTGGCCAACCTGGCGGTGCGGCGTCCCGTCCGGTCCGTCCTGGACCTCGGGACGGGCTCCGGGGTGCAGGCCCTGCACGCGGCGCGGCACGCCCAGCACGTCACCGCCACCGACCTCAACCCGCGCGCCCTGCGGTTCGCCCGGCTCACCCTGGCGCTCTCCGGTTTCGAGAACGCCCGGACCGCCGAGGGCAGCCTCTTCGAGCCGGTCGCGGACGAGAGGTTCGACCTGATCGTCTCCAACCCGCCGTTCGTGATCTCGCCCGGCAGCCGCTTCGTCTACCGGGACGGCGGCATGGCCGGTGACGACCTGTGCCGGAGCATCGTCCGCGGCGCCGCCGCGCACCTGGAGCCCGGCGGGTACTGCCAGCTGCTGGCCAACTGGCAGCACGTCAAGGGCGAGGACTGGCACGAGCGGCTGGCCGGCTGGGTGGCCGGTACCGGCCTGGACGCCTGGGTGGTGCAGCGCCAGGTGCAGGACATCGCCGAGTACGCCGAGCTGTGGCTGCGCGACGGCGGCGACCACCTCGGCCGGGGGGCCGACTACCGGGCGCGGTACGGGGAGTGGCTGGACGCCTTCGAGGCGGCGGGCGTCGAGGGCGTCGGCTTCGGCTGGATCACCCTGCGGGCGAGCGGTGCGGCCGAGCCGACCGTCCGGATCGAGGAGTGGCCGCACCCGGTCGAGCAGCCGCTCGGCCCGCACATCGAGGAGTGGTTCGCCCGTCAGGACTTCCTCCGTGCCCACGACGACGCTGCGCTGCTCGCGGCCCGTTACGTGCTCGCCGAGGAGGTGGTGCAGGAGCAGGTCGGGGCGCCCGGTGCGGAGGACCCGGAGCACGTGATCCTGCGTCACAACCGCGGCATGCGGCGGGCGACCAAGGTGGACACGGTCGGAGCCGGTTTCGTGGGCGCCTGCGACGGCAGCCTCGCTGCGGGCGACATCGTCGACGCCATCGCCCACCTGTTGGGGGAGGAGCGCGTGATGCTGCGGGACCGGGTCCCGGAGTCGCTGCGGCTGCTCACGGAGCAGGGTTTCGTCGCGCCGGTGGCGCCCTGACGGCCGGCGGATGACAGCCGACGGGGGCGGGGCGGCCGACCCGGTGCCGGCCGCCCCGCCCCCGTCGTCCAGCCCGCCCCGCCCCCGTCGTCCTGTCCGGCGGTGGTCCGTCGGCGTTCAGGGCGCCGTCACGGGTGGAACAGCTCGCTGATCTTGGTGATCCGGCCGGCGGAGTCGACCGTGACGTCGTAGTTGCCGCCGTAGCAGGAGTAGGGCTGGGGGACCTCGCGGTTGTGGGCGCAGTCCTCGGCGTGGGTGGCGAACTCGGCCAGCGGGACGGCCTTGGGCGACATCGTGCTGCTCATCGCGAACAGTTCCGCGGTGGCTCCCGGGGCGAAGGTGTAGGCGCCGGCCGCGCCGGTGGGCTCGTAGTAGCCGTCGTCGTCGATGTCGGGTCCGCAGACGAAGCGGGTCGGCGTCGCGGTGACCTTGGTGGCGGTGGCGGCCGTGACGTTGATGACCTTGTGGCCCGGACGCTGGGCGGCGGCCGTGCAGTCGGCTGCGGGCTTGCCGGAGCCGGAGGGCTTGGCGGTGGTGGTGCGGCCGGTGGAGGGCTTGCCGCTCGGCCTGGTGCTCGGCTTGGTGGTCGGGGTGGCGCTCCCGGTCGGCGCGGACGCCGCGGAGGACGACGGAGCGGCGGAGGCCGTGGTGCCGGTGCCCGGGGCGGCGGTGTCCGCGCCGGCGCCGTTCGGGTCGCAGGCGGTGAGGGCGAGCGTGGCGGCGCCCAGCAGGGCGGCGGTTGCGATCAGACGGCGTGCGGACATGGTGGTTCTCCCCCCGAGTTCGACCGGCGGGCTCCGGCCGAGGCGATGTGGTCCTGCTGTGGTGCCGCTACTGGTGTACCCCCTGCGAGCGCGGTGCGGGGCCTGCCGTAGCGGGGCTGTGACAGCCCGGGCCGAGCCGTTACGCGGGCGGCCTCCCCGTGACGTTCCGCGGGCCGTCGGCGGGACGCAGCCGACACAACGGGCCCCTCCGGCCACTCGGGCCCGTCCCCTCACCCGAGCCCCCTCACCCGAGCCCCCTCACCCGAGCCCCCTCGGCCTCGCCGGCCCGCCCCGCCGGCCCGCCCCGCCTCGCCTCGCCGGCCCGTCCCGCCGGGCCCGCGGCCGTCGCCACGCCGTCGAAGCATTGTCCACAGACCGTCGTTCACCTCTCCGCCCCCGGGATGTTCCCCGTCGTACGTCGAACGTCAGTCCGGGGTTGTCCGCGGGCTGCCAGGCTCCGTCCACAGGTTGTGGACGAGCGCGCTCGGGACGGCGCGCCGGGCCGATGGACTGAGGCCAGGGAGGGCGGGACGGTGGAGACGCCGACGGCGGTCGCGGCAGGAGCGGTTCTGACCTTCTTCGGCAGCGCACTGCTGCTGTGGTGCGCCGCCGAGTTGCGCCTTCGCCACCATCTGCGCCGTCACGGGATACCCGCGACCGCCCGCGTGGTCGCCGACGGGGATCCGTACGGCGAGCCCTACGGCGACACCTTCGGCGAGCTCGACAGCGCGCCGCTGCTCTCCTACACCGCGCTGCCGGAGGTGGAGGTCGTGTCGGTGCGCGGTGCGGCCGAGGCCGGGCGGGCCCGTGCCGTCCGGGCCGCCGAGACCGTGCTGGCGCGCCCCCGCGGGACGACCCCGCTGCGGCGTCCGGCCAGGCTGGTGCCCGGCGCCCTGGTGCAGGTCATGTACGACGCCCGGCGGCCGAGCCGGGTCGTGCTGGCCGGCACCGACCTGCTGCCGACGCTGGCCACCGACGTCTTCTGGGCGGTGCTCGGCACCGGCGCCCTGGCCGGCGGCCTCAGCCTGTTCGCCTCGCTCCTGGCCCGCTGAGAACGGCTGCCGTCGACGCGGACCCGGCCACCGGCCCGATCCCGCCACCGACCCGATCCCGCCGTCGGCGTGAACCCGGGGCCGGCGGGCCGAACCCGAAGAGGGCCCCGCCCGGGAGAACCCGCGAGGTGCGTGCGGTCCCTTCGTCCACGGCCGGCCCGGGCCCGTCGCCGTCGGCCGGGATACGTCCGGATCCGGCCTCCTCGTCGGCCGGCAACCCCCTCCGTGGGGCGCGCGGCCTCGTCGTCGGGTTACCGTTCGAGTGGCGTCGGTCGGCCTTGCCGGTGAAAAAGCGGGAACCGTCCGTTTGACAAGGGTGGCCAGGGTACGGTCACACTCCGCTGGTGGGGTCGTCGCACAGCGACAGCCCCGGACGGCGGAAGGACGGGCTGAGCGCCTCCCCCGCCGCCCGCGCCGCCAGCACAGATAACGACCGGGAGAGAAGAGCGAAGGTGTCCCCGAGCAGCGAGACCGCGCACGGCAAGCGACTCGTCATTGTCGAGTCGCCGGCCAAGGCCAAGACGATCAAGGGCTACCTCGGCCCCGGCTACATCGTCGAGGCCAGCGTCGGGCACATCCGGGACCTGCCCGGCACAGCCGCCGAGGTGCCGGACCGCTACACCGGCGAGGTCCGCCGGCTCGGTGTCGACGTCGACCACGACTTCGCCCCCATCTACGTGGTCAACGCCGACAAGAAGTCGCAGGTGACCAAGCTCAAGTCGCTGCTCGCGGAGTCCGACGAGCTCTTCCTCGCCACCGATGAGGACCGCGAGGGCGAGGCGATCGCCTGGCACCTGCAGCAGGTGCTGAAGCCCAAGGTGCCGGTGCACCGCATGGTCTTCCACGAGATCACCAAGGACGCCATCCAGGAGGCCGTCCGCAACCCGCGAGACCTCAACCAGCGCCTGGTCGACGCCCAGGAGACCCGCCGCATCCTCGACCGCCTCTACGGCTACGAGGTCTCGCCGGTGCTGTGGAAGAAGGTCATGCCGAAGCTGTCGGCGGGCCGCGTGCAGTCCGTCGCCACCCGGCTCGTGGTCGAGCGCGAGCGCGAGCGGATGGCCTTCCGCTCCGCCTCGTACTGGGACCTGGTCGGCACCTTCTCCACCGGCCGCACCGCGAGCGACGCCGCGAACCCGGAGAACTTCGGCGCCCGGCTGGTCTCCGTCGACGGCCGCCGGATCGCCACCGGCCGCGACTTCGGTTCCGACGGCCGGCTGCGCGACGCCGCCGCGGCCGCGAACACCCTGCACCTCGACGAGCAGGCCGCCCGGACGCTGGCCGCCGCGCTGGAGCAGACCGCGTTCGCCGTCCGCAGCGTCGAGTCCAAGCCCTACCGCCGCTCGCCGTACGCGCCGTTCCGCACCACCACCCTCCAGCAGGAGGCCAGCCGCAAGCTGGGCTTCGGTGCCAAGCGGACGATGCAGGTCGCGCAGAAGCTGTACGAGAACGGCTTCATCACCTACATGCGCACCGACTCCACCACGCTGTCGGAGACGGCGGTCGCCGCCGCCCGCGCCCAGGTCACCCAGCTCTACGGCGCCGACTACCTGCCGGACGCGCCGCGCGTCTACGCCAGCAAGGTCAAGAACGCGCAGGAGGCGCACGAGGCGATCCGCCCCTCCGGCGACCGCTTCCGCACGCCGGCCGAGACCGGCCTGTCGGGCGACGACTTCCGGCTGTACGAGCTGATCTGGATGCGCACCGTCGCCTCGCAGATGAAGGACGCCGTCGGCCAGTCCGTCACCGTCCGGGTCGGCGGCCGCTCCGCCGACGGCCGGGACGCCGAGTTCTCCGCCTCCGGCAAGATCATCACCTTCCACGGCTTCCTCAAGGCCTACGTCGAGGGCGCCGACGACCCCAACGCCGAGCTCGACGACCGCGAGCGCCGGCTGCCCCGCGTCACCGAGGGCGACCCGCTGGCCGCCGACCGGCTCAACCCGGAGGGCCACGCGACCAAGCCCCCGGCGCGCTACACCGAGGCCTCGCTGGTCAAGGAGCTGGAGGACCGCGAGATCGGCCGCCCCTCCACCTACGCCTCGATCATCGACACGATCATCAACCGCAAGTACGTCTTCAAGAAGGGCACGGCGCTCGTCCCGTCCTTCCTCTCCTTCGCCGTGGTGAACCTGCTGGAGAAGCACTTCGGCCGGCTCGTCGACTACGACTTCACCGCCAAGATGGAGGACGACCTCGACCGGATCGCGGCCGGCCAGGCCGAGTCCGTGCCGTGGCTGAAGCGCTTCTACTTCGGCGAGGGCGAGGGCGCCGGCACCGCCGCGGGCAGCGCCGCCGAGGCCGGCAACGGCGACGGCGACCACCTCGGCGGCTTGAAGGAGCTCGTCACCGACCTCGGCGCGATCGACGCCCGGGAGATCAGCTCCTTCCCGCTGAGCGAGGAGATCACCCTGCGGGTCGGCCGCTACGGCCCGTACGTCGAGAAGGCCTCCGCCGTCGAGGGCGAGCAGGGACAGCGCGCCGACATCCCCGACGACCTGCCGCCGGACGAGCTCACCGTCGAGCTCGCCGAGGAGCTGCTGGCCAGGCCCAGCGGCGAGCGCGCGCTCGGCACCGACCCGGGGAGCGGCAACCCGCTGGTCGCCAAGGACGGCCGCTACGGCCCGTACGTCACCGAGGTGCTGCCCGAGGGCACCCCGAAGACCGGCAAGAACGCGGTCAAGCCGCGCACCGCCTCGCTCTTCAAGACGATGTCCCTGGACACCGTGACCCTCGAGGACGCGCTGCGCCTGCTCTCGCTGCCCCGCGTGGTCGGCACCGACCCCGAGGGCAACGAGATCACCGCGCAGAACGGCCGGTACGGCCCGTACCTCAAGCGCGGCACCGACTCCCGGTCGCTGACCAGCGAGGACCAGCTGCTCACCATCACCCTGGACGAGGCGCTGGCCGTCTACGCCCAGCCCAAGCAGCGCGGGCGCGCGGCCGCCGCCGCCCCGCTCAAGGAGCTCGGCACCGACCCGGTCAGCGAGCGCCCTGTGGTCGTCAAGGACGGCCGTTTCGGGCCGTACGTCACCGACGGCGAGACCAACGCGACGCTCCGCAAGGACGACGACGTCGAGACGATCACCCCGGAGCGCGGCTACGAGCTGCTCGCCGAGAAGCGCGCCCGCGGGCCGGTGAAGAAGACGGCCAAGAAGGCACCCGCGAAGAAGGCCGTGGCCAAGAAGACGGCGGCGAAGAAGACCGCCGTGAAGAAGACGGCCGCCGCCAAGACCACGGCGGCCAAGAAGACCACCGCCAAGACGGCCGCCAAGAAGACCGCCACCAAGGCGACGGCCACCGGGGCCGCGGCGGCGAAGAGGTCCGCGGCCGCGCCCGACGAGGACTGAGCCGGCCTGCACCACGCGACCTGCGCCACGCGGACCCGCACCCTTGGGGTGCGGGTCCGCGGTGCGTCACAACCGTGTCATGACCGGCTTCCGGAACCCCGTCCGCCCCATGGGCCCTAGCGCCCGACCGCTACGCTGACGGTATGACGAGTGAGGAGCAGACCACCGGTCCCAGCAGCGCCCCGCCCGACCGTCCGGAGGTCACGCCGGCCGGGACACCAGGTGAACGGGCCCGGGCGCTGCTCCGGCTCCGCCCCTACCGCAGGCTGTGGACGGCCCAGCTGGTCAGCGGCACCGCGGACCGCCTGTCGCTGCTCGTCCTCGTCCCGCTGACGGTGGTCGCCGCCGTGGCCGGTGGGCAGTTCGGCGACGGCTACCGGTCGCTGGCCCTCGCCGTGGCCGCCGTGTTCACCGCGCGGATGCTCGCCACCGTGCTGTTCGGCGCCGCCCTGCTCGGCCCGGTCCACGCGCTGTTCGGCGAGAAGCTGGACCGCCGCTGGGTCCTGGTCGGTGCGGACGTGCTGCGCGCCGTCCTGGTCGGCGTCGCCGCATGGTGGTCGGTCTGGACGCCGGGCGCCGCCACCTGGGTGCTGCTCGGCACCGTCTTCGCCGTCGGCGCCGCCGAGCGGATCTGGGCGGTCGCCAAGGCCGCCGCCGTCCCCGGCCTGCTGCCGGCCGCAGACCCGTACGCCGCGGCCGACCGGCGCAAGCCCTCCGCCGCCTCCCTGGACGCCGTCCGCACCGTGGACGACCGGACGGGCTGGGCCACCGTGCCGCTCGGCGCGACCGCCCTGGTCGCCCTCACCCTGCTCAACAACGTCCTCGCCGCACTCGGCCCGGACTGGCTGCGGGACCACCAGATGACCTCCGCCGCGGTGGGCGGCGCCCTGGTCTTCGCCGCCTCCGCC
Organism: Kitasatospora sp. NPDC085895; assembly: GCF_040702125.1. Taxonomy (NCBI): domain Bacteria; kingdom Bacillati; phylum Actinomycetota; class Actinomycetes; order Kitasatosporales; family Streptomycetaceae; genus Kitasatospora; species Kitasatospora sp. NPDC085895. The sequence goes on from NZ_JBFBJY010000016.1 coordinate 80,825, forward strand.
GTGCTGGTCTTCCTGCAGGAGCTGCCCGCCGGCCCCGCCGCCGCCCCGCACTCCCCGCTGCAGGGCCTGCGCGCGCCCGTCGACGCCACCCCCGGCAAGGCGCTGAGCAAGGGCCGCACCGGTTCCGCCCCGTACTTCACCTTCGCCGTCGCCGCGGCCTACGCCTCGATGGCGGGCGTCGCCTCGCTCGGCCTGCTGACCGCGCTGGAGCACCGGGCCGGCCCGATCGGCTACGGCCTGGTCGTCCTCGCCGCGGGCCTCGCCCCGGCCGCCGGCGTCCGGCTCACCCGGGCCACCCTGCCCTCGTTCTCCCGCCGCCGGCTGCTCACGCTCGCCCTGCTCGTCGAGGGCGTCGCGCTGATCCTGGCCGGCCTGGTGCTGGACTTCGTCCTCGTCCTGCTGCTCACCGTGCTGGCCGGCGTCGCCGCCGGGCTGACCGTGTCGGTCGGCCGCACCCTGCTCGCGCAGGAGGTCGAGGAGGTGCGGCTGCCCAAGGTCACCGAGCACCTCTACGCGGTGCTGCGGGCCGTGGTCGGCAGCGCGCTGATCGCCGTCCCGCTGATCGCCGCCGCCTACGGCGAGGTCACCCTCGGCCGGGTCGAGCCCGGCAGCTTCACCTTCATCCACGACGGCGCCGCGCTCGCCGTCTCCACCGCCGGCCTGCTCACCCTGGTGCTGGCCGCGGTCGTGCTGCTGCGCACCGACGACCGCCGCGGGGTCGCGCCGTTCAGCAAGGAGCTGTTCCGGGCCGTCCGCGGCACCGCCGAGCCGGCGCCGCACCGCACCGCCGGCACCGGCTTCTTCATCGCCCTGGAGGGCGGCGACGGCGCCGGCAAGTCCACCCAGGCCCAGGCCCTCGCCGAGTGGATCCGCGCCAAGGGCCACGAGGTGGTGCTCACCCGCGAGCCCGGCGGCAGCCCGGTCGGACAGCGGCTGCGCGGCCTCGTCCTGGACGTCGGCAACACCGGCCTCTCGCACCGCGCCGAGGCACTGATCTACGCCGCCGACCGCGCCGAGCACGTCGAGAGCGTCATCCGGCCCGCCCTCGCCCGCGGCGCGGTGGTGATCACCGACCGGTACATGGACTCCTCCATCGCCTACCAGGGCGCCGGCCGCGACCTCGCCGCGACCGAGATCGCGCGGATCTCCCGATGGGCCACCGGCGGCCTCCTCCCGGACCTCACCGTGGTGCTGGACGTCGACCCGACCGCCGCCCGGGAGCGGTTCACCGAGGTGCTGGACCGCCTGGAGTCCGAGCCGACCGAGTTCCACGCCCGGGTCCGGGCCGGCTTCCTGGCCCTGGCCGCCGCCGACCCGTCCCGCTACCTGGTCGTCGACGCGGCCCAGCAGCCCGCCCAGGTGACCACCGCGATCCGCCACCGGCTCGACCGCGAGCTGCCGCTCTCCGAGCAGGAGAAGGCCGCCCGCGTCGAGCAGGAGCGTCTCGCCCGGGAGGCCGCCGAGCGCCGCGCCGCCGAGGAGGCCCGGCTCAAGGCCGAGGCCGAGGAGGCCGAGCGCAAGCGGCAGGCCCTGCTGGAGGAACTGCGCGCCGAGCAGGCCGAGAAGGAGCGCCTCGCCAAGCTGGAGGCCGAGCGGATCGCCGCCGAGGAGGCCCGCAAGGCCGCCGAGGAAGCCCGCCTGCGGGCCGAGGAGCAGGCGAAGGAACGCGCCGAGGAGGAGGGCCGCCGCCGCGCCGCCGAGGAGGCCCGGCTCAAGGCCGAGGCCGCCGAGCGCGAGCGCCGGGAGGCGGAGGCCGCCGCCCAGGCCGAGATCCAGCGCCAGCTCGACGTGCAGCGCGCCGAGCAGCGCCGCCGCGCCGAGGAGGCCCTGCAGCGCGCCGAGGAGGCCCGGCTGCAGGCCGAGGCCGCCGAGCAGGAGCGCCGCGAGGCGGAGGCCGCCGCCGCGTCGGCCGCCACGACCGCGGAACTGCCGCAGGTCGCGGCGGACCGGGAGGGCGACGGCACGGACGCCGGGGACGCCGAGACCACCCGGGAGATCCCCGAGGTCGAGCGCCGGAAGGCCGTGCGGGCCGCCGAGCAGGCCGGCCCCGCCGACCGGACGGCCGTCCTGCCGACCGTCCCCGCGGCCGACGAGACCGCCGTGCTGCCGAAGGCCGGGCGCGCCGACTTCCGGAAGCCGCCGGTCGGAGACGAGACCGCGGTGCTGCCGAAGGCCGACGAGACGGCCGTGCTGCCGAAGGCGGAGCGCGCCGACTTCCGCAAGGCACCGCTCACGGACGAGACGGCCGTGCTGCCGCAGGCGGACGAGACCGCCGTGCTGCCGCAGGCCGACCCGGACGCGGCCGACCGGGTCCCGCCGGGGCTGTGGCGCGAGGAGCCGCCCGCCGAGACCACCCGCGAGCTCACCCCGGTCGACCGACCGCGCCCGTCCTGGGCCGAGGAGACGCCGATGGACGACCTCCCGAGCCTCACCGACAGCCTGCTGGGCTCGCGCGACGAGTGGGCCCGCTGGGAGTCCGAGGAGGACGGCGAGGAGGGCCAGGAGGGCCAGGAGCGACGCGGCTGGGGCCGCAAGCGCCGCCGGGACTGAGCCCGCGCGGGCGGCCGGCGGAGGCCGCCGGCCGGTAGCGGACGCACCGGACGGGCGCCGCGGTCTGAAAGACTGCGGTGCCCGTTTTCCGCATCCGCAGCCAGCCGAGGAAGCCCGTACCCGTGACCGTCGCCGCAGCCGTCCCGTCCACCCGCGCCGCCGAGGCCGCCGCCCCGGAAGCGGCGCGCAGACCCGGCGGCCGGCTGCTGGCACTGGACGGGCTGCGCTTCCTGGCCGTCCTGCTGGTCGTCGTCTACCACTACGTCGCGTTCGGGTCCGACTGGGGCCGCCCGCGCGCCGAGCTCTTCCCGGTGCTCTACCGGCCCGCGGCCTACGGCTGGATGGGCGTGCAGCTGTTCTTCCTGATCAGCGGCTTCGTGATCTGCCTGAGCTGCTGGGGCCGCTCGCTCGCCGACTTCCTGAGCTCGCGGGTGGTGCGGCTGTTCCCCGCGTACTGGTTCGCGGTGCTGCTCACCACGGCGGTGCTCGCCGCCGTCCCGGGCGGCAGCCGCCCGCGGGCGACCCGGGACGTGCTGACCAACCTGACGATGATGGAGTACCCGTTCGGGGCGCCCTACGTCGACGGCGTGTACTGGAGCCTGTGGGTCGAGGGCCGGTTCTACCTGATCTTCGCGGTGGTGGTGGCGCTCGGCCTCACCTACCGCCGGGTCCTCGCCTTCTGCCTGCTCTGGTGCGCGGCCGGGGTGCTCGCGATGGCGGCGCCCGGCGAGCAACTGCTCCAGGTGCTGGCGATGCCCGAGTACTGCTGGTTCTTCATCGGCGGCCTCGCCTTCTACCTGATCCGGCGGTTCGGCCCGGACCTGCTGCTCTGGCTGCTGGTCGGCTTCACCTTCCTGGCGGGCTGCCGGGCGGTGCTGCCCACCTACCGCTTCGTCGCCGCCCAGGCCGGCTACCCGGTGCCCGAGTGGGGCGTGGTGGCGGTGCTCGCCGTCTTCTACCTGCTGATGGCCGGCGTCGCCCTGGACCGGTTCCGCGGCGTGCAGTGGCGCTGGCTGGCCACCGCCGGGGCGGTCACCTACCCGCTCTACCTGCTGCACGAGTACATCGGCTGGGAGGTGATCGACACCCTCGGGAACCGGGTCGACCCCTGGCTGCTGGTCGGCACGCTGCTGGTGGTGATGACCGCCGCCTCCTGGCTGGTGCACCGCTTCGTCGAGCGGCCCGCCACCCGCTGGCTCAAGCCCCGCCTGGCGGCCTCCTTCGCCAAGGTGCGCGGGGTGCCGCTGCCCGTTCCGCGCCCGTCCGTTCCGTGCCCGTCCGTTCCGTGCCCGTCCGTTCCGTGCCCGTCCGTTCCGTGCCCGTCCGGTCAGGGCCCGTCCGGTCAGGGCCCGTCGGTCCACGGCCCGTCGACCGACGGCCCGTCGGCCCGGCGCCCCGCGGCCGAGGAGCCGGCCGGCGTGCCGGGGGAGGAGCGGGAGCCGGAGCCGGCCGGGGCCCGCGCGCCGACGGCCGCCCGCGGTGTCGGCGACGGGCGTTAGGCTCGTGGCGGACCCGGCGGGCAGGCGGCCGGGGCGGACGGCGGGTACGGCAGGGAGTACGGCGTGAGCGTGTGGGACGACCTGGTCGGCCAGGACCGTGTGGTCGAGCAGCTGTCCGCGGCTGCCCGTGCGGCACGGGCCACCGCCGCCGCCGGACGCACCGCGGGCGCGCCGGCCGAGCCCGGCGCCAACGCCTCGCTGATGACCCACGCCTGGCTGTTCACCGGACCGCCCGGCGCAGGCCAGACCACCGCCGCCCGCGCCTTCGCCGCCGCGCTCCAGTGCACCAGCCCCGACCTCGAACTCGGCGGCACGCCCGGCTGCGGCTTCTGCGAGGGCTGCCACACCGTGCTCTCCGGCAGCCACGCCGACGTGAAGTACGTACGCACCGACGGGCTCTCCATCGGCGTCGGCGACATGCGCGACCTGGTCCTGCGCGCCGCGAGCTACCCGACCGGCGGCCGCTGGTCGGTGATCCTCGTCGACGCCGCCCACCGGCTCACCGAGGCCGCCGCCAATGCCCTGCTCAAGGGCGTGGAGGAGCCCTCGCCGCGCACCGTCTGGCTGCTGTGCGCCCCCTCCGTCCAGGACGTGCTGCCCACCATCCGCTCCCGCTGCCGGCTGCTGGTGCTGCGCACGCCGTCCGCCGAGGCCGTCGCCGACATGCTGGTCCGCAGGGACGGCGTCGACCCGGGCCCCGCGCACGCCGCCGCCCTCGCCGGGCAGGGCGACATCGAGCGCTCCCGCCGCCTCGCCGTCGACGAGCAGGCGCGCGCCCGCCGGGCCGAGGTGCTGCGCATCCCGCTGGAGGTCGCCGACGTCGGCGGCTGCCTCGCCGCCGCCCAGCGGCTGGTCGACACCGCCAAGGCCGACGCCGAGGCCCTGGCCGAGACCCAGGACGCCAAGGAGACCGACGACCTGAAGGCCGCGTACGGCGCCGCCGAGGGCAGCCGGGCGCCGCGCGGCATGGCCGGTGCGGTCAAGGAGCTGGAGAAGCGGCAGAAGAGCCGGGCCACCCGCACCCGCCGCGAGACGCTCAACACCGCCCTGCTCGACCTGCTCGGCTTCTACCGGGACGTCCTCGCCCTGCAGTTCGGCTCCGCCGGCCCGCTCGCCAACGAGGACCACCGGCAGACCCTCGACCGGATCGCCGCCGCCGGCCCCGCCGAGTCGACCCTGCGCCGGATCGAGGCCGTCCTGGCCTGCCGCGAGGCGCTGGACCGCAACGTCGACCCGCTGCTCGCCGTCGAGGCGATGACGCTCGCCCTCCGGGCGGGCTGAACCACCCCGACCGGCCGCCGGGGCGCCGGACCGACCCGGCGTCCGCTGCGGCAGGGCGCCTCCTGCCGCGACGGGCGCCCCGGAGGGCTTCCGGGTGACGGCATGTCACCTCGCTCGTTCGAGTGAACGTCGCCCGGCGCCCGCCCGGCCCCCGCCGAGCCGCTCGGCCCGTTGTGCACCCTGTGGACGGTCGGTCCGAAAGCCGTGGTCCGGCGACCGTGCTCGCCCGGAGGTGGTACGCCCATGCCCCGTCCGCTCCTCGTCGTCGTACCCCTGCTGGCGGCCGCCGCAGCCGCCGTGGCCGGACTCCGGCTCGGCCGCTCCACCCTCACCGGCTGGCGCGACCTCCGCTCCGCCCGCACGTACGGGCTCGCCGCCGAGCAGCGCCCGCTGTTGCTGCGCGCCGCCGCGGCCGTGCTCTGCCTCGTCGGCGCCGCCGTGCTGGCCGTCGCCGTACTGCCCGGCCGGGTACCCGGTGCCTGGGGGCGGTCGCAGCACTTCGGGGCCTCGGCGGCGTCCCGGCCCGCGCCGGCCGCCGATGGTGCCGCCCCCGCGACACCGCGGCCGGCCGCCGAGCAGTCCTCCGCCACCGCCCGACCGGCACCGCCCGCCGCCACCGCCTTCACCTCGATCGGGCACCCGGCCGAGGGCGAGCTGATGGAGGCCGCCGTCCCCGGCCCCGACGGCCGGCCCCGCGCCGTCCGGGTCTGGTTGCCCGCGCAGTACCGCACCGACCCGCAGGCCCGCTTCCCGGTGATCGTCCTGCCCTCCGGCACCGTCCGGAAGACCGCCGACGCCGAACTGCCGGACCTCTTCGACGGCATCGCCTCCGCGGTGAAGCTCGGCCGCTCCCGGCCCTTCCTGGTGGTCGCCCCCGAGGCCCCCAGCGGTACCGAACACCCCTGCGAGCTGGTCGCCGCCGCCCCGCAGGCCGTCGCCGACGACGTCGCGCTGCGCACCGCGGTGACCACCGCCTTCCGCACCCTGTCCGCCGGACCGGACAGCTGGGGCGTGCTCGGCGTCGAGTCCGGAGCCCCCTGCGCGGCGGCCGCCGGGCTGACCCGCCGGGACCTGTACGGGGCCGCCGCCGCGGTCTCCGGACGGTACGACGCCTCCGCACTCGCCTCGGCCGCCGCCGACGCGCCCGCAGACTCCGCAGGCCGCCTGCTGCTGGCCGCAGCCAAGGCCGACACCGCGGGCGTCGGCGCCGCCCGCGCGCTGCAGACCGCGCTGCACGGCGGCAGGGGCCCGGCCGCCCGCGCCGACGTCAAGGTCTCCGACATCGTGCAGGACTACACGCACGAGCGGGAGCGCCTGCGGCTGGTGCGGGTCGCCGTGCAGTACCTCGCCGACAGCCTCGACCGGGCCCGCTGAGCCCGCCGAACCCGTACCGACGACCGTCCGCGCCCGCTGAGCCCGCCCGGCGGGCCGGACCCGCCGCAGGGTGTCGGCACCGGGGCGGCCCGGGCGGGGCCCGATACGCTGGGGGCGGCCAGGCGACCGCCCCGCCGAGCCCGCGACCGGCCCGCGCACAGCACCGCCGTTCCGCGCCGTGCCGCGCCCGAGGGAGACCCACACCATGCGAGCCACCCGGCGGAACCGCCCCGCGACCGCCGTCCTGGCCGCCGCAGCCGCCTCGGCCCTGCTGCTGGCCGGCTGCTCCTCCTCCGGTTCGCCGACCCCCATCGACACCGGCACGCCCGGCGCCTCCGCGGGTGCCTCCGGGGCCGCGGCGAAGGCCGCCCCGCTGCAGCCGCTGCCCGAGCAGACCCCGGCCGCCCTCGCCCCCTACTACGCGCAGAAGCTCGACTGGAAGAGCTGCGACGGGGAGTTCGAGTGCGCGCAGTTCAAGGTCCCGCTCGACTACGACCGGCCGGCCGGCGGGGACATCACCCTCGCCGCCGTGCGCAAGGGCGCCTCCGGCGGCGCCCAACGGCTCGGCTCGCTGCTGCTCAACCCCGGCGGCCCCGGCGGCTCCGCCGTCGACTACCTGGAGGCCGTCGCCCGCGGCTACGACCCGAAGGTCCGCGCCGCCTACGACCTCGTCGGCCTCGACCCGCGCGGCGTCGGCCGCTCCGCCCCGGTCAGCTGCCTCTCCGGCGAGCGGATGGACGCCTACACCGCCGTCGACATCACCCCCGACGACCAGGCCGAGACCGACGCCCTGATCGCCGCCGACAAGGAGTTCGCCGAGGCCTGCAAGGCGAAGTCCGGCGACGTCCTCGGCCACGTCTCCACCGTCGAGGCCGCCCGCGACATGGACGTCCTGCGGGCCCTGGTCGGCGACGACAAGCTGCACTACCTCGGCAAGAGCTACGGCACCTACCTCGGTGCGACCTACGCGGGCCTCTTCCCCGGCCGGGTCGGCCGGATGGTGCTCGACGGCGCGATGGACCCGTCCCTGGACGCCAGGGCCGGCAACCGCACCCAGGCCGGCGGCTTCGAGACCGCCTGGGCCGCCTTCGCCAAGGACTGCGCCAAGCGCGAGGACTGTCCGCTCGGCCGCACCGAGAAGGAGATCGGCGACCGGCTCACCGCCCTCTTCCGGCAGATCGACGCCAAGCCGCTGCCGACCGGATCCGGCCGCAAGCTCACCGAGGCCCAGGCCACCACCGGCGTCATCCAGGCGATGTACGCCGAGTTCCTCTGGCCGCAGCTGCGCACCGCGCTCACCGACGCGGTGGCCGGCGACGGCACCGCGCTGCTCGCGCTGTCCGACGAGTACTACGAGCGCGGCGAGGACGGCAGCTACCCCAACCTGATGGCCGCCAACATGGCCGTCAACTGCCTCGACCTGCCCGCACCGTTCACCGGCCCGGAGGAGGCCCGGGCCGCCGAGGCGGACTTCGCCGCGGCCTCCCCGCACTTCGGCCGCGACATGGCCTGGATGGCCCTCTCCTGCACCTACTGGCCGGACCGGCCGACCGGGCTGCCGCACACCGTCCGCGCCGTCGGGGCCGCCCCGATCGTGGTCGTCGGCACCACCCGCGACCCGGCCACCCCGTACGCCTGGGCGCAGTCCCTGGCCGGCCAGTTGGAGACCGGCCGGCTGCTCACCTACGACGGCGACGGCCACACCGCCTACGGTCGGCGCAACACCTGCGTGGACGGCGCGGTCAACCGCTACCTGCTGGGCGGCGAGGCGCCGGCGGAGGGCACCCGCTGCGCCAAGTAGCGCCCCGGGCCGCGCGGCGCCGGGGGCGTGCGCCTTGTCCACCAGGTAAGACCCGTACCTGGCTGACGGTGCTGGCGGTTAGCATGAGGCGCCCCCACGTGTCCCGCCGCACCGACAGGAGCCCCCGTGCTCGGAGTCAACGACCTGGCGACGTACGTCCTCGGCGCCCTGGTCATCGTCCTGCTGCCCGGCCCGAACTCGCTGTACGTCCTGTCCGTCGCCGCCCGCAGGGGCGTCCGCACCGGCTACCGGGCCGCCGCGGGCGTCTTCCTCGGCGACTTCACCCTCATCAGCCTCACCGCGCTCGGCGCCTCCTCGCTGCTGGAGGCCAACCCGGCGGTCTTCGCCGTGGTGAAGTTCGGCGGCGCCGCCTACCTGCTCTGGATCGGCGTCGGCATGATCCGGGCCGCCCGGGAGCTCTGGCGCGAGCGGCGGGCCGCGGCCGAGGCGATCGACGCGGCCCCGGCCGCCGAGGCGCTGCCGGAGAGCACCGAGAACCCCTTCCGCCGGGCGCTGGTGATCAGCCTGCTCAACCCGAAGGCCATCCTCTTCCTGCTCTCCTTCTTCACCCAGTTCGTGGACCCGTCCTACGGCATGCCGGCGCTCTCCTTCGGCCTGCTCGGCGGCATCCTGCAGACCTTCAGCGTCCTCTACCTGTCCCTGCTGATCTTCGCCGGCACCACGCTCGCCACCGCCTTCCGCCGCCGCAAGCGCCTCTCCGCCGGGCTCACCAGCGGCGTCGCCCTGCTCTTCGCCGGCTTCGCCGCCAAGCTCGCCGTCTCCTCCGCCTGACCCCCGAGCCGGCCGCGGTGCGGACCACCTCCGGAAACTGTGTAGACTGGCCCGCGTTGCCGATGCGATCCTCGACTCGTCGGGGAGCCCGGCAACGGCGCCGCCTTAGCTCAGTTGGCCAGAGCAACGCACTCGTAATGCGTAGGTCGCGGGTTCGAATCCCGCAGGCGGCTCAGTGTGAAAGGTCCGGTCAGACGCTCTGGCCGGACCTTTTGCTTTCCGCGTCATAGGCCAACGAATTCCGGCGAGGGGTCGCCGTTCCGGCCCACGAGGGGGCATCCCGAACTCCTCCGAGCCACCAGCTGTCGGCGACGGGTGAAAACTGACCGCTGATCGGCGGATGAAATGGGACCCGCTTCGCGATCTTCTGTTCATCCTGATCTTCATCGAGGGTCAGGAGGAGAGGGTGATTCGCGTGGAGGACTGGGCTGAGATCCGTCGGCTGCACCGGGCCGAGCAGATGCCGATCCGGGCGATCGCCCGGCAGCTGGGGATCTCGAAGAACACGGTGAAGCGGGCGCTGGCGACGGACCGGCCGCCGGTCTATCAGCGGCCGTTGAAGGGATCGGCGGTCGACGCGGTCGAGCCTGCGATCCGCGAGCTGCTGCGGCAGACGCCGACGATGCCCGCGACGGTGATCGCCGAGCGGATCGGCTGGGAGCGCGGGCTAACCATCCTCAAGGAGCGGGTGCGCGAGCTGCGGCCGGCCTATCTGCCCATCGACCCGGTCTCGCGGACGGTCTATCAGCCTGGCGAACTCGCGCAGTGCGACCTGTGGTTTCCGTTGGCTGACATCCCGCTGGGCTACGGGCAGACCGGGCGCCCGCCGGTGCTCGTCATGGTGTCCGGCTATTCCAGGGTGATCACCGCGCGGATGCTGCCCACCCGGACCACCGCCGACCTGATCGACGGGCACTGGCGGCTGCTGACCGACTGGGGCGCCGTCCCGAAGACGCTGGTCTGGGACAACGAGAGCGGTGTCGGCCGGGGCAGGCCCACACCTGAGTTCGCGGCCCTGGCGGGCCTGCTCGCGACCCGGATCCACTTCTGCCGGCCCCGCGACCCGGAGGCGAAGGGCCTGGTCGAGCGGGCGAACGGCTACCTGGAGACCAGTTTCCTGCCAGGCCGCATCTTCACCGGCCCGGGCGACTTCAACACCCAGCTCGCCGCCTGGCTGCAGGTCGCCAACCGGCGCCGGCACCGAACGCTCGACGCCCGCCCCGTCGACCGCTGGGAGGCCGACCGCTCCGCGATGCTCACCCTGCCGCCGGTCGGCCCGCCGAACTGGTGGCCGCAGACCACCCGGCTCGGCCGCGACCACTACATCCGCGTCGACACCTGCGACTACTCCGTCCACCCCCGCGCGATCGGGCACCGGATCACCGTCCGCAGCGACACCGAAAGCATCACCGTGACCTGCGGCGGCGATATGGTCGCCCGCCACGTCCGCTGCTGGGCCCGCCACCAGACCATCACCGATCCCGAGCACGCCGCCGCAGCCAAGGCCCTGCGCGGCCAGGCGATCCACCAGCGCGTTTCGCGCGCCGCCGGAGGGACCGCTCTGGCTCCCGACGACCTGGGCGTCGAGGTCGAACAGCGCGAGCTCGGCTCCTACGACCGCATCTTCACCCTCCTCGAGGGCGGCGCCGGAAAGGACACCTGATGGCCCGCACCACCACCGCCAGCAAGACCGCAGGCACCCAACAACCTGCCACGAACGGGCGGCAGACCGCCGCCGACCTCGCCTTCCTCGCCCGCGCCATGAAGGCCCCCGCCCTGCTGGACGCCGCCGAACGCCTCGCCGAGCGGGCCCGCGCCGAGTCCTGGACCCACCAGGAGTATCTGGCCGCCTGCCTGCAGCGCGAGGTCTCCGCCCGCGACAGCCACGGCGGCGAGCAACGCATCCGGGCCGCCCGCTTCCCCGCGGTCAAAACTCTTGAGGAGATCGACACCGCCCACCTGCGGGGCATGACGCGCCAACAACTCGCCCACCTGGGAACATTGGACTTCATAGCCGCGAAGGAGAACGTGGTCTTCCTCGGCCCGCCCGGCACCGGCAAGACCCACCTCGCCACCGGGCTCGCCGTCCGGGCCTGCCAGGCCGGCCACCGGGTCGCGTTCGCCACCGCCTCCCAGTGGGTCGACCGGCTCGCCGCCGCCCACCATACCGGCCGCCTCCAGGACGAACTCGTCAAACTCGGCCGCTATCCGCTGATCGTGATCGACGAGGTCGGCTACATCCCGTTCGAACCGGAAGCGGCGAACCTGTTCTTCCAGCTCGTCTCGAACAGATACGAGAGGGCCAGCGTGATCGTCACCTCGAACAAGCCCTTCGGACGCTGGGGCGAGACCTTCGGCGACGAGACCGTCGCCGCCGCCATGATCGACCGGCTCGTCCACCACGCCGAGATCCACTCCCTCAAGGGCGAGTCCTACCGCATGCGCGGCCACGGAGACCTCGGCCGCACACCGACCAGCAACGACTGACAAGATCAACAGAAGACGCGAGGGTCAGAACTCAACCGACCGAACCGGGTCACGGTTCAACCGCCGCCGACACCAGCGAACCTGTGCGACAGGTCGGTCCGTACCCCTCTGTGTCATACCCATTGGCCCCGAGCGGAAGGGCAGCCTCAGCAGCGAAGCCCGGCTCGTGATCGCGAGCTGACGGCGGGGCCTTACCTGCGCAGCCGTCGGAAGTCCGCGATGGCGGCGAGCAAGTCGTCTCGCACGGGATCCGTCTCGGGGATCCCCTGTTCAGTTCTGTAGTCGCGAATTCGTCCGCAGCCACGAGGACGGCATCGACGAATTCGAAACCGGCAGCAGCGCGATCTCTGAGGCACTGCCGGAAACCGAGACGTTCCCCCAGCAACGGTGAAGCGAGCCAGGAACGACGAGTCCACGCCGTAATAGGTCACGACACCGTCGCCGGATGAGACCGGTTGCTGGAGCTGGTCGAGGAGCAGGGCGACGGATGGGAAGATCATCATTCCTTGGTCGGGGAAATCATCCGCCGAGGTCGTGCATGAGCTCCGCCCGACGACATCGATGTCGCCGAGATCCATGCCGCTCGCGATTCCCGGTGCGGGCCTTCGGGAAAACCTGAAGGTGATCACGGCACTCTCTCCGCGGCGCTCCGTGTCTGGCCCGCGGCACGGGCTCAGCTCGACCAGGGCAGCGGGTTCGGACGGCGCTGCCACCACCAGCTCCGCAGTGCGACGTCCAGCCGCGGCAATCCCAGTGCCTCGCTCACCGCGGTGCCCTTGTCGTCCACGGTGTGTTCCCGGAAGACCTCGTCGATGCTTGCCAGCGCTTCGGCCGCACGCGCGGAGACCTCCTGGGGAAGAGCGGCCACGGTCTGGACCAGCTGGTCCCTGACCTCCAGGTCCTCGTGGTAGAAGTCCGCGGGATACCAGTCGTCGGGTCGCCACGCGGCGGCCATCCTCTCGGCCAGGCTCTCCCACGCGCCGAGCCTCGTCCTGGCGTACCACTCCGCCTCCTCCTCGGCCGGGTCGGTGCCGTGGCCGCGGGAATGCTCGTGCTCCGTGAGCCAGGCCGCGAACGCGTCGGTCGCGGGTGTGGCCGGCCGGTGCTCGCGGATCACCTCGGGCTGACGCTGCACCGGGGTCGAGGGCAGGTCGGGGACGGCCTGCTCCACCGCATCGATCGTGTAGGTCACCTCGTCCTCGTCGTCGATGAGCAGGCGGGCACGGGTGACGAGCCCGCCGGGGGCCGCCAGCCAGTACGCGCTCGGCAGGGACTCCTGCGCGGGGAAGAGTACGGACCGGCCGAGCCGACCCGCGAGGCCCGCTGCCAACTGCGACTCGGAAGGCAGGCCGGGCCGGTCGGCAGCCGCGTGAATGTCGAGAGCCCACGTCACGTCTCCGAGGACGCGCTCGTACGTGCAGCTCACAACCGCGTCCCAGTTGCGGTTGTCGTAGTCGTCGGCGCCCGCGACATCGACCTCGCCGGTCGGGAGACCGAACTGCTCGGCCAGTCCGGCCGCAATCAGGCCGTGGTCCAGGTCGCCGGTGAGAAGGAGGTTGTACGTCATGTGTGTGTCCCGTTGTAGACGGCCAGTGCCTTGGCGATTGCCTGCGGATTATCGCGGAACCTCGGGTCCCTGGTGAATGCCGGGACCTTCGACGGATCGCCTCCGGCCTTGGCAATCTCCTTCAGTGCGGCGTATTCGTTCCGGTCCATGTTGACAATGCCCTTGCCGGAGTCCGGGAAGACCGTGCCGTGGGGCTCGACGCCGTAGGTCCGGCCGTTTATCTCGTATCGCTGGGTCTGGGCGTTCCATCGCGCGTTTCCGGCCGCGATCTGCGCGACATCGTCATGGACGTCCTTCTCGTGTCCTCTGAGGATGACACTGTTCTCGGCCTTGACCTGACCGTTCCTGACACCGGACAGGGTGTGACGCTTGTGCGGCGGGTTCAGGCTCTTTCCGCGGGCGGCCCCCGGGATGCCGTCCTTGGCCGGCCACGGAGGGCCGGACGGGACAGTGCTCGGAGCGTGGGAGGGAGCCTTGGGCGGCTTGTGGATGTCCTTCTTGCCGCCCTCGATGATCTTCTTCAGTTCCTCGGCGTGCTTGGCGTCCACCTCGCGGGTGTTCTTGGCCACCGTCTTCAGGTTGTCGCCGGCCTGCTTGTACAGCTTGTGGACGGCCTTGCCGGCGTCCTCGGCAAGCGTCTTGCCGAGCTTCTGCGCCCCGTGTTCGAGCGCCCTGACGATCCGGTTGCTCACTCGAAGCTCACCCCCGCGAGCTTGGACCGGAAGGCCTGTGCGTGGCCGGCCACGGTCTCGGCGTGCCGGTGCATCGTGCGGGCGTGCGCCTCCAGGGCGTCCGGGTTGATCCGGAACCCGGTACCGCCCCCGCCCCCACCGCCGCCGGAGACGCCGAGCGCCGACTCGGCGGTCTGGAACACCAGACCCGACACCGCACCCGCCACCACCTCCACCAGCGGGTCGATCGCCGCCTCGATCACCTGGCCGATGATGTAGTCCTCCAACTGCTGCTCCAGGAACTGGATCAGCTTGCGCCCGGCCAGCACCGTCGCCGCCGCGGCCGCCTCCGCCGCACCCAGCGTCGCCACCGCCGCCGCCTGCTCGGCGATCAACGTGGCCGCTAGCACGACGAGTTCGGCGATCGCCTCCACCTTCATCGCCACGATCACGTCCGCCGCCACGTCCAGCGCGGTCGCCACCACCCGGCAGGCCTGCACCAACTCGTTCATGTGCGAGTCCGACAGCGACGCCCACTTCGCCAGCAGCGCCTCGTACGACGCACCCTCGTACGCCTCGGACAGCGCATGGATCGTCGCCGTCGACTCCCGGTGCGCCTCATCCACCTTGTCGGCGAACTCCCGGACGTGGTCGGCGAACTCGCGGACCTTGTCCTCGTTCACCGACGGCCAGCGGATCCCGATGAACGCCAGGAACGACTCCACCTCACCGGGCAACTCGATCGCCATGCTGTTCCTCCCCCGTCACGGCATGTGAACCTACGATCGCACAGCAGGACGACAGCGCCGATGCCGCGGGTTGCACGAACGCCGCCGCCCCCGGGCCGTACCGGCGGGGCCGGCGGTCCGGGGGCGGACGGGGTGGAGCGGGGATCAGGCAGCGACGGCCAGGCGCTCCGCGGCGGCGTCGAGGCGGGCCAGCACGCGGTCGCGGCCGAGCAGCTCCATCGACTCGAACAGCGGCAGGCCGACGGTGCGGCCGGTGACGGCCACCCGGATCGGGGCCTGGGCCTTGCCGAGCTTGAGGCCGTGCTCGGCGCCGACCTTCTCCAGGACGGTCTTGAGGTCCTCGGCCGTCCAGGCCGCCGAGGCGAGCTCCGACCGGACGTCCCGCAGCAGCTCCGCGGCGCCCGTCTTCATCGCCTTCGTCCAGGACGCCTCGTCGGCGACCGGCTCGTCGAGGAAGAGGAAGTCCACCTGCGCGGTGATCTCCGACAGCACCGCGATCCGGGTCTGCGCGAGCGGCGCGACCTTCTCGAACACGGCGGCGTCGAAGGCCTCCGGCTGCCACGGCGCGTGCGGGGCGGCCAGCCACGGCGCGCAGGCCGCGATGAACCGCTCCGCGCCCAGCGCCCGGATGTAGTCGCCGTTGAAGGCGGTCAGCTTCTTGATGTCGAAGAACGCCGAGGAGCTGTTGACGTTCTCCACGCGGAAGAGCTGCTGCAGCTCCTCGAACGGCAGGATCTCGCGGTCGTCGCCCGGTGCCCAGCCCAGCAGCATCAGGTAGTTGACCATCGCCTCGGGCAGGAAGCCCTCGGCCAGGTAGTCCTCCAGCGCCACCTTGTCGCGGCGCTTGGAGAGCTTCTGCCGCTTCTCGTTGACGATGACCGGCAGGTGCGCCCACACCGGGGGCTGCGCGCCGAGCGCCTCCCAGAGCAGCTGCTGCTTCGGGGTGTTGGAGAGGTGCTCCTCGCCGCGGATCACCTGGGTGACGCCCTCGTCGAGGTCGTCGACCACGTTGGCGAGCAGGAAGACCGGGGTGCCGTCGCCGCGGGCGATGACGAAGTCCTCGATGGCGCTGTTCGGGAAGGCCGGCTCGCCGCGGATCAGGTCCACGACCACGGTCTCGCCCTCGTCCGGGGTGCGGAAGCGCATCGCCCGGCCGGCCTCCCAGCCGAGGCCGCGCTCACGGCAGAAGCCGTCGTAGCCCAACTGCTGCGAGCCGGTGCGCTCCTGGACCTGCTCGCGGGTGCAGTCGCAGAAGTAGGCCTTGCCGGCGGCGTGCAGCTGCCCGGCCGCCTCGCGGTGCCGGTCGGCGTTGTGCGACTGGAAGTAGGGGCCCTCGAAGGCCGGGTCGGACTCGTTGATGCCGATCGCGGAGAGGGCGTTGACGATCCCGTCGATCCACTCCGGCTTGTTGCGGGCCGCATCGGTGTCTTCGATGCGCAGGACGAAGGTGCCGCCGGACTGTCGCGCCACAGCCCAGTTGTAGAGGGCGGAACGAGCGCCGCCGACGTGGAACATGCCGGTCGGGGACGGTGCGAAACGGACGCGAACAGCGGGAGCAGACATGCCGCACAGCCTACCGATCCCGCGCCCGCCCCTGCTCCGCCCGACCGCCGCCCCGAGGGCGCGCACCCGCCGCCCCACCGCCCCCGCCCGGCCCGCCCCACCGCCCCCGCCCGGCCCGCCGCACCGCGCCGCGGCACGGACGCGTCCGGCCGCTCGTGGCCCGTCCTCTAGGATGGCGGGGTGACCGATGACACTCAGCAGGCCCCCGACCGCGGGCCGATCAGCCACCCCGAACTGCCGACCGCCTACGCCCCGGCCGAGGTAGAGGGCGTGCTGTACGAGCGCTGGGTGGAGCGGGGTTACTTCAGCGCCGACGCGAAGAGCGACAAGCCCGCCTACACCATCGTCATCCCGCCGCCGAACGTGACCGGTGCGCTGCACCTCGGCCACGCCTTCCAGCACACGCTGATGGACGCGCTGACCCGCCGCAAGCGGATGCTCGGCTTCGAGGCGCTGTGGCTGCCCGGCATGGACCACGCCGGCATCGCCACCCAGAACAAGGTCGAGCAGCAGCTCGCCGAGTCCGGCCTCTCCCGCCACGACCTGGGCCGCGAGGCCTTCGTCGAGAAGGTCTGGGAGTGGAAGGAGAACTACGGCGGCAAGATCCTCGGCCAGATGCGCCGCCTCGGCGACGGCGTCGACTGGTCGCGCGAGCGCTTCACCATGGACGAGGGCCTGTCGCAGGCCGTCCAGACCATCTTCAAGAAGCTCTTCGACGACGGCCTGATCTACCGGGCCGAGCGCATCATCAACTGGTGCCCGCGCTGCCTCACCGCGCTCTCCGACATCGAGGTCGAGCACAAGGACCGCGACGGCGAGCTGGTCTCGATCCGCTACGGCGAGGGCGAGGACTCGGTGGTCGTCGCGACCACCCGCGCCGAGACGATGCTGGGCGACACCGCGGTCGCCGTCCACCCGGACGACGAGCGCTACAAGCACCTGGTCGGCCGGACCGTCAAGCTGCCGCTGACGGACCGCGAGATCCCGGTCGTCGCCGACGAGCACGTCGACCCGGAGTTCGGCACCGGCGCCGTCAAGGTGACCCCGGCGCACGACCCCAACGACTTCGCCATCGGCCAGCGCCACGGCCTGCCCAACGTGACCGTGATGGACGAGCGCGGTGTCATCACCGTGCACGGCCCCTTCCTCGGCCTGGACCGCTTCGAGGCCCGCTCGGCCGTGGTCGGCGCGCTCCGCGAGCAGGGCCGGATCGTCGCCGAGAAGCGCCCGTACGAGCACTCGGTCGGGCACTGCTCGCGCTGTCACACCGTGGTCGAGCCGCGGCTGTCGCTGCAGTGGTGGGTCAAGGTCGGCCCGCTGGCCCAGGCCGCCGGCGACGCGGTCCGCGACGGCCGGGTCGAGATCCACCCGAAGGAGCTGGAGCGCCGCTACTTCGACTGGGTCGACAACATGTACGACTGGTGCATCTCGCGCCAGCTCTGGTGGGGCCACCGGATCCCGGTCTGGTACGGCCCGGACGGCGAGGTCGTCTGCGTCGGACCGGACGAGCAGCCCCCGACCGGCGAGGGCTGGCACCAGGACCCGGACGTCCTGGACACCTGGTTCTCCTCCGGCCTGTGGCCGTTCTCCACGCTCGGCTGGCCGGAGAAGACCGCCGACCTCGAGAAGTTCTACCCGACCGACGTCCTGCTGACCGGCCACGACATCATCTTCTTCTGGGTCGCCCGGATGATGATGTTCGGCCTGTACGCGATGGACGGCCAGGCGCCGTTCAAGACGGTCGCCCTGACCGGTCTGGTCCGCGACGAGTTCGGCAAGAAGATGTCGAAGTCGTCCGGCACCGCCGTCGACCCGCTGGACTGGATGGATGCCTACGGTGCCGACGCCGTCCGCTTCACCCTGGCCCGCGGCGCCAACCCCGGCGCCGACGTGCCGATCGGCGAGGACTGGGTCAAGGGCTCCCGGAACTTCTGCAACAAGATCTGGAACGCCACCCGCTTCGCGCTGATGAACGGCGCCACCGTCGAGGGCCCGCTCCCGGCCGCCGAGGAGCTGACCTCGGTCGACCGCTGGATCCTCTCGCGCCTCAACGCGACCGTGGCCGAGGTCGACGCGCTGTACGACGACTACGAGTTCGCCAAGGTCTCGGACGCGCTCTACCACTTCGCGTGGGACGAGGTCTTCGACTGGTACGTCGAGCTCTCCAAGACCACCCTGGCCAAGGGCGGCCCGCAGGCCGACGCGGCCCGCCGGGTCCTCGGCGAGGTTCTGGACCTCACCCTGCGCCTGCTGCACCCGGTGGTCCCGTTCGTCACCGACACCCTGTGGACCACCCTCACCGGCGCGGAGTCGCTGGTGGTCACCGAGTGGCCGAAGGACTCCGGCTTCCGCGACGCGGAGGCCGAGGCCGAGGTCGCCACCCTGCAGCAGGTGGTCACCGAGGTCCGCCGGTTCCGCTCGGACCAGGGCCTGCAGCCCGCGCAGCGCGTCCCCGCGCAGCTCGATCTGGCCGGCACCGTGCTCGGCGTCCACGAGGACGCGATCCGCTCGCTGCTGCGCCTGACCGAGCCGGGCGACGGCTTCGCCGCCACCGCCTCGCTGCCGGTCGCCGGTGCCACCGTCGCGCTGGACCTCTCCGGCACCATCGACGTGGCGGCCGAGCGCAAGCGCCTGCAGAAGGACCTCGCCGTCGCCGAGAAGGAGAAGGCGCAGACCACCGCCAAGCTCGGCAACGAGGCCTTCCTCGCGAAGGCCCCGGACGAGGTGGTCGCCAAGATCCGCGGTCGTCAGGAGGCCGCCGAGGCCGACATCGCCCGGATCACCGCCCAGCTGGCCGGCCTGCCGCAGGGCTGACCGGGCCGCCCGGCACGGACGACGGAGGGCCGCACCCGCGCGACGGGTGCGGCCCTCCGGCACGTCCGGCCGCTCGGCCCCTCGGGGTCCTCAGGCCACGGTCGGCCGCATCCGCCGGGCCAGCCACTTGCCGAGCTCCCAGAGCACCAGCAGCGCCAAGGGCGCCAGCAGCGCCCAGCCGAACTGCTGGACGCTGATCCGGGTGGTGCCCAGGATGCGGCGGAAGCCGTCCATCTGGGTGACCATCACGGCCAGCACGAACTCGCCGAGCGCGGCCCAGTTCATCTGCTTGCTGTCGAAGGTCGTGGTGCTGAACACCGAGGCCGTCTCGCTGCGGCACTCGAAGGCCGCGACGATCAGGCAGAGCGAGAAGGCGGTGAAGGCGATCGAGCTCCCCGTGTCCACGTCGCCGTAGCGCGACCCGCCGAGCTTGATCAGCGAGAGCAGGAAGACGGTGATGGCGAGGCCGCTCAGCCCCACGGTGACCATCACCGGCCGGGTCAGCACCGACTCCCCGCGCGGCCGCGGCGTCCGCTTCATCAGTCCGGGGCTCTCCTGGTCGAAGCCGAGCGCGAAGCCGAACGGCGCGTTCACCACGAAGTGGATCCACAGCACCTGGGGCGGCGGGAAGGGCTCGCCGCTCGCGATGTTGAGGATCGTCGCACCCAGGAAGGTCAGCACGAAGGTGACCAGCAGCAGGAGCACGAAGCGGATGTACTTGGTGAGGTTGTCGTAGAGCTTCCGGCCCTCCGCCACGGCGTAGACGATGGTGGCGAAGTTGTCGTCGGAGAGGATCATCCGGCTGGCGTTCTTCGCCACGTCGGTGCCGCTGCCCATGGCGATGCCGATGTCGGCGGCCTTGATCGCCGGCGCGTCGTTGACGCCGTCGCCCGTCATCGCGACGACGGCGCCCTTCTTCTTGAGCGTGTTCGCCAGCAGCACCTTGTGCTCGGGCGCGACCCGACCCACCACCCCGATGGTGTCGATCCGCTCCATCTGCTCCTGCTCGGACAGGGCCGCGAAGTCGGCGCCGAGCACGGCCTCGCCCTCGATGCCGAGCTGCCGGGCGATGGCGGCGCCCGTGGTGACGTCGTCGCCGGTCACCATCCGGACCCGGATGTGGGCGGCCTGCGCCTCGGCGACCGCCGCCTTGGACTCCTCGCGCGGCGGGTCCACCATGCCGACCAGGCTGGTCATCTGCAGCTCGGTGACCAGGGCGAGCAGGTCGCCGCCGGGATCGAAGTGCGCCGGGTCGATGTCGCGGACGGCGGCGGCCATCACCCGGCGGCCCTCGCCGCCCATCCGCTCGGTGGCCGCGACGGCCCGCCGGGCGAGCTCGCCGTCCCAGGGGACGGTGGTGCCGGCCGAGAGCGCCGTGGCGGCCCGGTCCATCACCGCCGGGGCGGCCCCCTTGACGAAGCAGCGGACGACCGGCCGGCCCATGGCGTCCACCGCCGAGTTGAAGGTGGCCATCAGCTTGTAGCCGGGGTCGAAGGGCAGCGTGGCGAGCCGCGGGTAGCGCTCCCGGGTCGCCTCGACGTCCAGGCCGGCCTTGTGGCCGAGCACGAGCAGGGCGCCCTCGGTGGGGTCGCCGACCACCCGGCCGTCCACCAGCTTGGCGTCGCTGGCGACCAGGTACGGCAGCACCGCGTCCTCGACGCCGGCCGAGGCGCCCGCGGCGTGGTGGATCCGGCCCTCCAGGCCGTAGCCGGTCCCGGAGACGGTGTAGCGGTCGGTCGGGCTGAGCACCTCCACGGCCGTCATCTGGTTCATCGTCAGGGTGCCGGTCTTGTCGGAGTTGATCGCCGAGGTGAAGCCCAGGGTCTCGACCGAGGGCAGCTCCTTCACGATCGCGTGGCGCTTCGCCAGGTTGAGGCTGCCGACGGAGAGGATCACCTGGGAGACGGTCGGCAGCGCCTCCGGGATGGCCGCGATGGCCAGCGAGACCGCGCTGACGAAGAGGGCGTCCCAGGCCTGGTCGCGGCTGCGGCCGAGCGCGAACATCACGATCATGGTCAGGCCGGCCGCGCCGGCGATCCACAGGGTGAGGGTGTTGAGCTCCCGGTCGAGCGGGGACTGCTCCTTCTCGGTGGCCGAGAGCAGGCCGGAGATCTTGCCGAGCTCGGTGCCGGAACCGGTGCCGGTGACGACCAGCAGCCCGCTGCCGTGCGTCACCGGGGTGTTCATGAACGCCATGTTCGACTGCTCGCCGGGCGCCAGCCGTTCGCCGGTCAGCGTGCCCGCGTCCTTGGCGGCCGGGACGCTCTCGCCGGTGAGCGCCGACTCGTCGATCTGCAGCGCGCTCGCCTCGACGATCCGTCCGTCCGCGGGGACCTGGTCGCCCGCCGAGATCAGCACGACGTCCCCGACGACCAGCTGCTCGGCGGGGATCTCCGACTCGGTGCCGTCCCGGCGGACCCGCGCGGTGGCCTTCATCATCGACTTCAGCGCGTTCATCGCGCTCTCGGCCTTGCCCTCCTGGCGCAGGCCGACCACGGCGTTCAGCAGGGTCAGCAGGACCAGCAGGATGCCGGTGCTCCACTGCTTGATGGCCAGCGAGACCACCGCGGCGGCCACCAGGATGATCTGCATGTAGCTGCGGTACTCGTCGAGGGACCGTCGCCAGGTCGGCTTCGGCTTCTCCTCGGGAAGCGCGTTCGGGCCGTCCGCGGCGAGCCGCTCGGCCGCCCGGGCGGCGCTCAGGCCGACGGCCGGATCGACGCCGAAGGCGGCCAGCACCTCCGTCGGCGGCCGCGTGTACCAGCTCGGTGCGGGCGCAGCCGCCGCCGGGTCAGCCTGCTGGGTCATCGGCTCCCCTTCTTCTTCCGCTTCTCGCCCTTCCCGTGCTCCGCCTCGTACGGGTCGGCCTCGGCGCCGGGCGGGGCCTCGGCCTCCAGGTCGCGCCGGACGAGGCGCAGCTGCTTGCGGGCCTCGGCGTCGACCGTCGGGTACTGCGGGTCGATCCCGGCCAGGGTGTGCACCAGGACGGCCGCCGCGCAGATCCGCGCGAACCACTTGCGGTCGGCCGGCACCACGTACCAGGGCGCCCACTCGGTGCTGGTCGCGGAGAGCATCTCGGAGAAGGCCAGCTGGTAGTCGTCCCAGAAGCGGCGCTCCCGGACGTCGGCCGCGGAGAACTTCCAGTTCTTCTCCGGCAGGTCGATCCGCTTCAGGAAGCGGATCCGCTGCTCCTCGCGGGAGAGGTTGAGGAAGACCTTGACGACCTTGAAGCCGTTGTCGGCGAGGTGGCGCTCCCAGCGGTTGATGTCGCGGTAGCGGCGCTTCCAGACGTCCGGTCCGCGGGCGGCCTCGGGGAGCCGCTGCCGTTCCAGGTTCTCCGGGTGGACCCGGACGACGAGGACCTCCTCGTAGTGCGAGCGGTTGAAGATGCCGATCTCGCCGCGGCCGGGCAGCCGGAGGTTGTAGCGCCACAGGTAGTCGTGGTCGAGTTCCTCGGGGGAGGGCACCTTGAAGCTGCTGACCTTCACGCCCTGCGGGTTCACGCCGCTCATGACGTGGCGGATCGTGCCGTCCTTGCCGCCGGCGTCGAGCGCCTGGAGGCAGAGCAGCACGCCGTAGGTGTCCTGGGCGGCGAGCCGGTCCTGGTACTCGGCGAGCAGTTCGACGCCGGTGCGCAGCAGCTCGGCGCCGTCCCGCTTCTTGAGGCGGGCCCGGTAGCGGGGGTCGAAGTCGCGGGCGAGGTCGACCCTCGACCCGGGCTCCACGCGGAGCGGCGCGATGAAGCGCGCGATGGCCTCGGCTCGGTCGTCCGCCATGCCCGGGCCCCCTTCCGCCGGCCCGCCTCGGGCGGAGGCGGGAGTCACCTGCCACGCTCCGCCCGGGGTCCGGGTGCGGCAATCGGAGTACGGCCGTTCGGGCCGGGTCAGGCGGGGCCGTGGCCGGGGGAGGTCCGGGCGGCGTGGGCCAGCAGCAGGGCGGCGACCAGACCGCCGGCGAGGACGGCGGCGGCGCCGACCAGCTGGGCGGTGCGGGAGGCTTCGGTGAAGGCGTCGAGGACGGCGGCGCGGTCCGCCTCGGTGCGGGCCGCGGCGAGGGCGGCCGGTACGGAGGCCGCGGCCGGCAGGACGGCCGTCAGCCGGGCGTTCATCACGGCGCCGAGCGCGGCCACCCCGAGGCTGCTGCCGGCCTCGGCCATCGCACCGTCGATGCCGGCTCCGGCTCCGGCCCGGTCCGGCGGGATCGCACCCACCACGGCCTCGACGACGGCCGGGTTGGCGACCGCGCAGCCGGCGCCCATGAGCACCAGCCCGGCGAGCAGCGGCCCGTAGCCGCCGGCGGCGAACGCGGCGGTGCAGAAGCCGGCGGCGAGCACCGTCATGCCGAGGGCGATGGAGCGGGGCGTCCCGAGCCGGGCGATCAGCCGGGCGGTGAGGCCGGTGAAGTTGAGCGCGACGACGGTGAGCGCGAACGGCGCCGTCCGCAGGCCGGCCTCCAGCGGCGGGTAGCCGCGGACGAACTGCAGCTGCTGGGTGAGCAGGAAGAGCACGCCGGCGCTGCCGAAGGTGATCAGCACGACGCCGGTGACCGCCCCGGTGAACCGTCGGTCGCGGAAGAACGCCGGGTCGAGCATCGGGTGGGCCGTCCGCCGCTCCCAGTGGGCGAAGGCGGCGAGCAGCAGCAGGCCGGCCGGGGCGGGCAGCAGGACGTGGGCGGAGGCCCAGCCGTGCTCCGGCCCGGAGACGACGGCGTAGACCACCGCGGTCGTGCCGGCCGTGGAGAGCAGGGCGCCGGGCAGGTCGGGCGGGCCGCCGCCGGGGGCGCGGGACTCGGGGACGAGCAGCCGGGCGGCCGCCAGCCCGAGCAGCACCACCGGGACGTTCACCAGGAAGAGCGCGCCCCAGGCGAAGTGCGCCAGCAGCAGGCCGCCGACCGGCGGGCCGGCCGCGAAGCCGAGCGCGCTGACGGCGCTCCACGCGGCGATCGCCCGGGTGCGCTCCTCGGCGTCGAAGAGCTGCATCACGACGGCGAGGGTGCTGGTCATCAGCAGGGCGCCGCCCACCCCCATGCCGGCCCGGGCGGCGATCAGCTGCCCGGTGGTGGTGGAGAGCCCGGCGGCGAGCGAGCCGAGGCCGAAGAGGGCGAGCCCGGTGAGCAGCAGCCGCCGCCGGCCGTACCGGTCGGCGGCGGCGCCCGCGGCGAGCACCAGCCCGGCCTGGACGAGGGAGTAGGCGTTGACGATCCACTGGATGCCGGCGGTGTCCGCGCCGAGCTCCCGGCCGAGGGTGGGGACGGCCACGTTCAGCACGGTGTTGTCGAGCACCACGACGAGCTGGGCGAGGCAGATCACCGCGAGGGCCGGCCACCGGCCGGGCAGCCGGTCCTCGCGGGCGGACTCCACCGGTGCGGTGGCGGCGGTCACCGGGCCGCGGGGGCGAAGCGGGCGATCGGGTTGGCCAGGGTGCCGACCAGCTGCAGGGCCGCGGACGGGTCGGCGAGGTCGACCATCTGTCGGTTGTCGCGCAGCTGCAGCCGGTTGAGGCAGGACAGCGCGAACTCGGGCGCGAACGGGTCGTACCGGTCGAAGCGGTCGGCGAGGTGCGGCACCGAGTCGCGGTAGTCGGCGACGCACTCGGCGACCGTCCGCCAGAAGCCGTCCTCGTCGAGCACGCCGTCCTCGGCGAGGGTCGCGGCGAGGTGGCGGAAGAAGCAGTCGAAGACGTCGGTGAAGATCGACAGCAGCTTCATGTCCTCGGGCACCGCGGCCCGGACGCGCCGGACGGCGGGCGGCAGCACCGCGTTCTCGTCCATGACGACGATCTCCTCGGCGATGTCCTTGAAGACCGCCCGCTGCACGGTGCCGCCGTCCAGCACGAGGATCGTGTTCTCGCCGTGCGGCATGAACGCAAGGTCGTAGGCGTAGAAGCTGTGCAGCAGCGGGGTCAGGTAGGCGTCCAGGTAGCGCCGCAGCCACACCTCGGGGGCGAGGCCGGACCGCCCGATCAGGGCGGCGGCCAGCGAGCGGCCGGCCCGGTCGGTGTGCAGCAGGGCAGCCATCGTCATCAGCCGCTCCCCGGGGGCGAGGGAGGGCACGGGGCTCTCCCGCCAGAGCGCGGCGAGCATCTTGCGGTAGGGCGAGTACCGGTCGGTGGCGGCCTCGTACTGGCGGTGCCGGTAGCCGATCGCGGCGTGCTCGCGGATGATCGTCAGGCCGGTGCGGCGCAGCACCTCGTCGTCGGCGATCAGCTCGGCCAGCCAGTCGTTGATGGCCGGGGTGGCCTCCATGTAGGCGGCCGAGAGGCCGCGCATGAAGCCCATGTTGAGCACCGAGATGGCCGTCTTCACGTAGTGCCGGGACGGATCGGTGGTGTTGAAGAAGGTGCGGATGGACTGCTGGGCGAGGTACTCGTCGTCGCCCTCGCCGAGGCAGACCAGGCGCTGCCGGGCGACCTCGCCGGCGAAGGTCACCGACAGCTTGTTCCACCACTGCCAGGGGTGCACCGGCAGCAGGTGGTAGTCGGAGAGGGAGAGCCCGCGGGCGGCCATCGCGGCGGCGAACCGGGCCAGGGTGGCCGGATCCAGCTCCTGGCGGATCAGCGTGTCGTAGTCGGTGTCCGCGCAGGAGGTGAAGACCGAGTGGTCGCGGTGCGCGGCGAGCCAGACCAGCTTGACCGGGGAGGCGGCCTCCGGGGCGTACCAGTGGTACTCGTGCACGCCGAAGCCGATCCGGCCGTTGTTGGCGACGAAGCCGGGGTGGCCCTCGGTCATGCCGGTCTCGACGGTCTGGAAGTCGGCCCCGGCGAGCTCGTCGGCGCCGAGGGCCGGCCGGGAGAGCTTGTAGGCGGTGCCGGCCAGGGTGGAGGAGATCTCCTCCAGGTAGACCGGCAGCACCTCGTCGGTCAGTCCGAGCGTGCCGCGCAGTTCGATGCAGAAGTCCAGGGCGTCGAGCGGCAGTTCCTGCTCGCCGCGGTGCCGGGTGACGGACCCGTCCGGGATCTGCCAGTGGTCGAGGGCGCGCAGCCGGGCGGTGAAGCGGTACTCCACCGTGCCGTCGTCGCTGCGGACGGCGTACCGGCCGTCGGGCAGCCGCTCGGGGGCGAGCAGCCGCTCGTGTGAGAACTCGGCGAGCGCCTTGCGGACGAGCAGCCGGTTGGCCTGGGCCCAGGCGTCCGGCGTCAGGTGGGCGACGGCTTCGGCGGGCATCATGCGGCGGCTCCTGCGAGGGCGTGCTGGAACTGGGCGCGGGTGCAGACGCTGAGCAGGGCGTCCTTCTCCGGCTTGGCGATCGGGCCGACCACCTCGAAGCCGACGGCGGCGTTCAGGGTGTGGACGGCGGTGTTGCGGACGTCCGGCTCGACGACGACGCGGCGGGTGGCCGGGTCGTCGAAGAGGAAGGCCATCACGGTGGTGATGACGGCCCGGGTGAAGCCGTGCACCGGGGTGTCGGTGGGCGCGCACAGGAAGTGCATGCCGACGTCGCCGGGCTCGGCGTCGTGGAGGCCGACGAGTTCGAGCCGGGCCGGGTCGTAGCGTTCGGCCAGGAAGGCCGGCACGCCGTCGACCAGGCCGAGGAAGGCGTCGTGGTGCGGGTGCTCGGTGATCCGCCGGTACTCGGCGCGGACGTCGTCCTCGGTGGCGTCCTGCATCATCCAGAACGCGGCCTTGGGATGGGTGACCCAGCCGTGCAGCAGTGCGGCGTCGGCGTCCGGGTCGAGCGGACGGACGGAGAACTCGCCGAGGCGGGCGTCGGTGCGGGTGAAGGGCGTCATGCGGGGGCGCCCTCCGGCGCGCCGAACTCCTGGAAGGCGATGGTCTTCTCGATCGGGTAGACCTCGCGGCCGGTCAGCTCGCGGACGATCCACGAGTTGCGGTACGGGCCCATGCCGAGGTCGGGGGAGGTGATGCTGTGGGTGTGGGTGCCGCCGTTCTGCAGGAAGATCCCGCGCCCGGTGGTGTCGATGCTGTAGTTGCGGGCGACGTCGAAGCGGCCGCGGCCGTCCCAGCGGATCCGGTCGTGCACCGGCTCCAGGAAGGCGGGCGGGGTGTACGCGTAGCCGGTGGCCAGCACCAGGCCCTCGGTGGTCAGCGAGAAGTCCCGCTGCTGCTCCGCGTGGTGCAGCCCGAGGGTGTAGGTGCCCAGCGTCTCGTCGTACGAGGCGCTGCGCAGCGCGGAGTTGGTGAGCAGCCTGGTCGGGACGGGGCCCTTGACGCTCTTCTGGTAGAGCAGGTCGTAGATGCCGTTGACCAGGTCGGCGTCGATGCCCTTGAAGAGGCCCTTCTGCTCGGACTCCAGGCGGTAGCGGGTCTCCTCCGGCAGGGCGTGGAAGTAGTCCACGTACTCGGGGGAGGTCATCTCCAGGGTGAGCTTGGTGTACTCCAGCGGGAAGAACCGCGGCGAGCGGGTCACCCAGTCGAGCCGGTAGCCGTGCACGTCCGTCTCGGCGAGCAGGTCGTAGTAGATCTCGGCGGCGCTCTGGCCGCTGCCCACGACGGTGATGCTGCGCTTCTTCTGCAGCGTCTGCTTGGCCTCCAGGTAGCCGGAGTTGTGCACCAGGTCGCCGCCGAGCCCGCGGCAGGGCCCGGGCAGGAAGGGCGGGGTGCCGGTGCCGAGCACCAGGTGCCGGGCGCGGTGCCGGACGGTTTCGCCGCCGGCCTCGGAGACGACGGTGTACAGGCCGTCGGCCTCGTCGTACTCGACCCGGGTGACGGTGTGCCCGAAGCGGACGCTGCGCAGCTTGGCGGCGGCCCAGCGGCAGTACTCGTTGTACTCGCTGCGCACCGGGTAGAACATCTCGCGGATGTAGAACGGGTACAGCCGGCCGCGCTCCTTCAGGTAGTTGAGGAAGGAGTACGGCGAGGTCGGGTCGGCGAGCGTCACCAGGTCGGCCATGAACGGCGTCTGCAGGGTGGCGAAGTCGAGCAGCATCCCGGGGTGCCAGTCGAAGTCCGGCTTGCTCTCCAGGAACACGCCGTCGAGGCCGTCGATCGGCTCGGTGAGGCAGGCGAGGCCCAGGTTGTAGGGACCCAGCCCGATCGCGACGAAGTCGTGGATGGACATGCTTCTCCCGTGGTGCGGAGGGGGCGGGCGGGGATCAGACCGCGGTGGGGCAGAGCTCGGGGGCGACGGCGGTCCGGTCGTTGACGTACCGGCCGGCGTGCTCGGCGAGGAGGTCGAGGACGTGCGCGATGTCGTCCAGGGTGGTCTCCGGGTTGAGCAGGGTGAACTTCAGGTGGTGGCGGCCGTCGACCTTGGTGCCGGCGACGACCGCCTCGCCGGAGGCGGCGAGCGCCTCGCGGGCGTACAGGTTGGCCTCGTCGGCGAGTTCGCGGGACGGGCCGGCGGGCGGCAGCCAGCGGAAGACGACGGTGGACAGCTGCGACTTGGTGACGACCTCGAAGCGCGGGTCCTCGGTGAGCATCTCCCAGGCGGCGGCGGCGCGGTCGACGACCTCGTCGAACAGCAGGCCGACGGCCTCGGCGCCCATGGTGCGCAGGGTCAGCCAGAGCTTGAGGGCGTCGAAGCGCCGGGTGGTCTGGATGCTCTTGTCGACCTGGTTGGGGATCCGCCGCTCGGCCATCCGGGCCGGGTTGAGGTAGTCCGCGTAGTAGGTGGCGTGCCGCAGCGCGGCGCGGTCGCGGACCAGCACGGCGGAGGAACTGACCGGCTGGAAGAAGGACTTGTGGTAGTCGACGGTGACCGAGTCGGCCCGCTCGATGCCGTCCAGCAGGTGCCGGCGGGTGGGGGAGACGAGCAGTCCGCAGCCGTAGGCGGCGTCCACGTGCATCCACACCCCGGCGGCGGCGCACAGGCCGGCGATCTCGGGCAGCGGGTCGATCGAGCCGAAGTCGGTGGTGCCGGCGGTGGCGACCACGGCCATCACGGTCAGGCCCTCGGCGGTGCAGCGGGCGAGCTCCCGGACGAGCGCCTCGGGCTTCATCCGGCGGCCGCGGTCGGTCTCCACGGAGATCACCGCGTCCATGCCGAGGCCGAGCAGTTCCGCGGACTTCTTGACGCTGAAGTGGCCGGCCTCGGAGGCGATGATGCGCAGCTTCGGCAGCAGTTCGTGCTTGGCCGGCGGGGTGCCGGCGGCGGCCGCGAGGGCGGTGCAGGCCTCTTCGCGGGCGAGCAGCAGGGCCTGGAAGTTGGACTGGGTGCCGCCGCTGGTGAAGACGCCGTCGGCGTCCGGGCCGAGGCCGATCCGCTCGGCCGTCCAGTCGATCAGGCGGCGCTCGATGAGGGTGCCGCCGGCGCTCTGGTCCCAGGTGTCCAGCGAGGAGTTGACGGCGGTGAGGACGGCCTCGCCGAGCAGGGCGGGGATCACCACCGGGCAGTTGAGGTGGGCCAGGTAGCGGGGGTGGTGGAAGTAGACGGCGTCGCGGAGGTAGACGTCCTCCAGCTCGGCGAGCGCCTCGGCGGGGTCGCCGAGCGGGCGGTCGAGGTCGATGCCGGATATCTCCGGGGCCAGCCGGTCCGGGGTCGTCCCGGTGAAGGGGCGGGTGGTGGTGGAGACCTTGGCGGCGACGGTCTCGACGCCGGCCCGCAGGGACTCCCGGTAGTGCTCCACCGTGCGGTCGTTGAACAGGTGTGATCTGGCGTCCTCCAGGGTGGCGGTGCTGCCTGCCGACGGCTCGACGGTGTGGCCCCGGAAACTCATGGTCAGTCCTCAACGGTCGCGGACGGGGAGTGGAACTTAGGTTAACCTACCCTAAGTTCCATGCATGCGCGACGGCCCGTGCCCCGGGGGCGGGGAACGGGCCGTCGTGGAGTCGTGATTGACCGTGTGTCGTGTCAGTCCTCGTCAGAAGACGTGCCGACCGCGGCCTCCAGGCGCAGCTGCTCCTCGGAGGCGCCGCGCCGCCAGTAGCCGGAGAAGGTCACCGCGGCGCGGTCCGTCCCGCGCTCGCCGACCAGGTGCCGGCGCAGCGCCCGGACGCTCCCGGACTCGCCCGCGATCCAGGCGTACGGGGTGCCCCCGGGCAGGTCGGCCGCGCGGACGGCCTCCACCAGCGGGGTCGCCCCGCTCTCCCGGACCAGCCAGGTGATCTCCACCTCCGGTCCGGCGGCCAGGTCCTGGATGTCCTGCGCGTACGGGACCTCGATCCAGACCCGGGCGCGGGTGGCCGGCGGCAGCGCGTCCAGGATGCCGCCGACCGCGGGCAGCGCCGTCTCGTCCGCGGCCAGCAGCACCCAGTCGGTGCCGGCCGGCGGCCGGAAGCAGACGCTGCGGTTGTCCTCGACCGCCGGGCCGAGCAGGACCACCCGGTCGCCCGGTGCGGCCTTCGCCGCCCAGGAGGCGGCCGGTCCGGCCGCGCCGGGCACGTCGACCCCGTGCAGCACGAAGTCGACGTCCACCTCGTCCGGGTCACGGCGCTGCGCGCGGACGGTGTACGAGCGCATCACCGCCCGGACGCCCTCGTCGAGCGCCCGCCAGGCGGCGAACCAGCCCTCGCCCTCCTCGACCGGCAGCACCGGGGCGTCCTGGCCGGGGTGCGGCAGGAAGAGCGAGAAGCTCTGGTCCCGGCCGCCGGAGGCGAAGCCGGCCAGCTGCGCGCCGCCGAAGGTGACCCGCAGCATCGTCGGCCCGAGCCGGCGGGTGCGGACGACCTCGGCCTCGAAGAAGCCGTACTGCGCCGCGATCGCGGAAGCGGTGGCCATGGCGGCGTCAGCTCACCTTCCTGGCGTTCCGGATCGCCTTGGCGAGGTTCTCCAGCAGCGGCGCGGCACCCGCGTACGAGAAGCGCGGCACGGCGTCCCACGGGGTGACCTGGCCGGCCTTGACGGCGGGCAGCCGGCCCCAGGCCGGCTTGGCGGCGAGGTCCTTGGGCTGCAGCGCGGTCGAGCGGTTGTCCAGCAGGATCAGGTCGGCGGGGAACTTGCCGGCGTTCTCCCAGCTGAGCGCCTCGAAGTAGTCGCCGGCCTCCAGCTTGGTCGGCACCACGATGTCGACGCCGAGCTCGGCGAAGTACATCAGGTCGGTGGAGACCTTCGGGTTGGAGACGTAGAAGATGTCCGCGCTGCCCGAACAGGCCATCACCTTGACGCCGCCGGCGGCCTTGGCGGCCTGGCGCAGCTCCTCGGCGGCCTTCTCGAAGCGGGCCTTGGCGTCGGTGACCTTCTTCGCCTTCAGGTCCGCGCCGAGCGACTCGGCGAGCGCGGCGTACCGCTCGATCGGCTTGGTCATCGGGACGCGGGCGGTGGTGATCGCGACGCTCGGGGCGAGCCCCAGGATCTTGTCCTTGCTCTCGTCCGGCACGTACCAGAGCGCGTCCGGGTCGTACATGTGCGTCACCAGCAGCTCGGGCCGCAGCGCCGCGTACTTCTCGACGCCGAACTCGCCCCAGACGTTGCCGAGGATCTGGACCTTGTCGACCTTCAGGTCGCCGGCCGTCGGGTCGGCCTTGCCGTCGGCGGTCTTCGTCTCGCCGAAGACGCCGACGATCTGCTCGTCCAGGCCGAAGTCCACCAGGGCGGCCGCGGTGCCGGTGTACGCCACGACCCGCTTCGGGGCGGACTTGGCGGTGACCTCCTTCTTGCGGTCGTCGGTGAACGACCAGGGGCCCGCACCGGCGGGCTTCGCCGAAGAGCCCGACGTGCCGTCGGATCCCGAACCGCCGCCACTGCCGCAGGCGGCCAGCACGGCACCGAGGGCGGTGGCGCCACCGGCGGCGAGCAGGCCGCGACGGGAGAGGTGAGCGGCAGTTCTGGAACGCGGCATGACGGTGTCTCTCTCGGTTCGAAGGGGGCGGGCGCAGCGACCGGCGCAGGCGGGACTGGCAACTGACCCGCAGCGGGCATTAGGTTAACCTAACCTAAGTCTTTGTCCAGAGGGGGTTCCGGAATCCGGTCCCCGCCAGCGCCGGAGCACCACCCGTGTCCCTCACCAAGCCGCCACAGGCCCAAGGGGGTTCGGCCGAACCCGCCGACCTCCCCCCACGCCCGCCCGGCGCCCGCACCGCGCTGCGCGCCGCCGGACTCCTCGCCGCCCTCACCGTCCTGATCGCCGTCCTGGCCCTGAGCATCGGCGTCGGCGCCAAGCAGCTCGCGCCCGCCGAGGTCTGGCACGGACTCACCGACCCCGCCACCGGCTCGTACACCGTCGTCCACGAGATGCGGCTGCCGCGGACCCTGCTCGGCCTGCTCGCCGGCACCGCGCTCGGCCTCGCCGGCGGCGTCATGCAGGCCCTCACCCGCAACCCGCTCGCCGACCCCGGCCTGCTCGGCATCAACGCCGGCGCCTCCGCCGCCGTCGTCTCCGCCGGCACCTTCCTCGGCATCGCCACCTTCGACGGCTACGTCTGGTTCG
Organism: Kitasatospora sp. NPDC085895; assembly: GCF_040702125.1. NCBI lineage: Bacteria > Bacillati > Actinomycetota > Actinomycetes > Kitasatosporales > Streptomycetaceae > Kitasatospora > Kitasatospora sp. NPDC085895. The sequence continues at coordinate 113,235 of NZ_JBFBJY010000016.1, forward strand.
CCCTCGCCGGCACCGCCGCCGTCGCCGCCCTGGTCTACGCCGTCGGCGGCGGCCGCGGCGCCACCCCCGCCCGGCTCGCCCTCGCCGGCTCCGCCCTCAACGCCACCCTCTACAGCTACGTCAGCGCCCTGATGCTGCTGGACACCGGCGCCCTGGAGAAGATGCGCTTCTGGACGGTCGGCTCGCTCGCCGACGCCCAGGCCTCCACCGTGCTCAAGGTGCTGCCGTTCATCGCCACCGGCCTGCTGCTCGCCCTCGCCCTCGCCCGGCCGCTCAACGCCATGGCCCTCGGCGACGACTCCGCCCGCGCGCTGGGCGCCCGGCCCGAACTCGTCCGCGCCGCCGCGATCACCGCCGTCACCCTGCTCTGCGGCGCGGCCACCGCGGCCTGCGGCCCGATCGTCTTCGTCGGCCTGATGGTGCCGCACTTCGTCCGCGCCCTCACCGGCCCCGACCTGCGCTGGCTCTTCCCCTACTGCGCGGTCCTCGCCCCCGTCCTGCTGCTCGGCGCCGACGTGCTGGGCCGCGTCCTCGGCCGGCCCGGCGAACTCCAGGTCGGCATCGTCACCGCCGTCCTCGGCGGCCCCTTCTTCCTCTGGTTCGCACGCCGCGGAAAGGCGGCCCGGGCATGAGCACCCTCCGCATCGGCTCCGCCGTCTCCGTCCGCCACCGGCCCCGCGCCCTCGCCGTCGGAGCCTCGGCCGCCCTGCTCGCCCTCGCCGTCGGCGTCCTCGCCCTCGGCAGCGGCGACTACCCGATGAGCACCTCCGACGTGCTGCGCACCCTCACCGGCGGCGGCAGCCCCGCCGAGGACTTCGTCGTCAACGACCTGCGGCTGCCCCGCGTCGTCACCGCCCTGCTGGTCGGCGCGGCCCTCGCCCTGTCCGGCGCGCTGTTCCAGTCCCTCGTCCGCAACCCGCTCGGCAGCCCCGACATCCTCGGCTTCACCCAGGGCGCCGGCGCCGGCGCCCTGCTCGTCGTCCTCGCCGGCGGCAGCAGCCTCGCCCTGGCCGGCGGCGCGGTCGCCGGCGGCACCGCCACCGGCGCCGCGATCTACGCCCTCGCCTGGCGGCAGGGCGTCCAGGGCAGCCGGCTCGTCCTCGTCGGCATCGGCATCGCCGCCATCCTCACCGGCATCAACGGCTACCTGCTGACCCGCACCCAGCTCATGGACGCCGCCCGCGCGATGCTCTGGCTCACCGGCAGCCTCGACGGCCGCGGCTGGCGCGACGCCGTCCCGCTGCTGATCGCCCTCGCCGTCCTCGGCCCCGCCGTGCTGCTCGGCTGCGGCCGCGCCCTGCGGATGCTGGAGATGGGCGACGACGCCGCCGGCGGCCTCGGCATCCGGGTCGAGCGCGTCCGCCTCGCCCTGCTCGTCTGCGCCGTCCTGCTCGCCTCGCTCGCCGCGGCCGCCGCAGGACCGGTCAACTTCGTCGCCCTCACCGCGCCCCAGCTGGCCAAGCGGCTCACCCGGGCGCCCGGCCCCAACCTGCTCGCCGCCACGTGCACCGGCGCAGCCCTGCTCGTCACCGCCGACTACGCCGCCCAGCACGCCTTCGCCGGCCACCAGCTGCCGGTCGGCGTGGTCACCGGCGTCCTCGGCGGCGGCTACCTCGTCTGGCTCCTCGCCACCGAGCGCAGGGCAGGCCGGATTTGAGCAGACAGCCCGCACCCCGCAGCAGCACCACGCCCCGGAACGGAGAACCGACCATGGACAGCGGCGGAACGCGCCTCGCCGGCGCCGAGCTGACCCTCGCCTACGAGAAGCGCACCATCGCCGAGGGCCTGACCGTCGCCGTCCCCGACCGGTCGTTCACCGTCGTCGTCGGCCCCAACGCCTGCGGCAAGTCCACCCTGCTGCGCGCCCTCTCCCGCACCCTCAGGCCGACCGCCGGCTCGGTGCTGCTCGACGGCCAGGACATCGCGACGATCCCGGCCCGCAAGGTCGCCCGCACCCTCGGCCTGCTGCCCCAGTCCTCCGCCGCCCCCGACGGCATCACCGTCGCCGAACTCGTCGCCCGCGGCCGCTACCCGCACCAGGGCCTGCTCCGCCAGTGGTCCGCCCGCGACGAGGAGGTCGTCACCGAGTCGATGGCCGCCACCGGCGTCGACACCCTCGCCGACCGGCTCGTCGACGAACTCTCCGGCGGCCAGCGCCAGCGCGTCTGGATCGCCATGGCACTCGCCCAGGAGACCCCGCTGCTCCTCCTCGACGAGCCCACCACCTACCTCGACATCGCCCACCAGATCGAGGTCCTCGACCTGTGCGCCCGGCTGCACGAGGAGCAGGGCCGCACCCTCGTCGCCGTGCTGCACGACCTCAACCACGCCGCCCGCTACGCCACCCACCTGATCGCCATGCGCGACGGCAAGGTCGTCGCCTCCGGGCCGCCCGCCGAGATCGTCACCGCCGACCTCGTCGAACAGGTCTTCAAGCTGCCCTGCCGGGTCATCGACTGCCCCGAGACCGGCACCCCGCTGGTCGTCCCCGCCGCCCGCCGCAGCGCCGCCCGCCCCGAAGGGAACCGGGCATGACCGCCCGCACCTACCGCGACGCGTACGGCATCCCGCACCTGCGCGCCGACGACCCGCTCGAACTCGCCCGCGCCCAGGGCCGCAACGCCGCCGTCGACCGCGCCTGGCAGATCGAGGTCGAGCGGCACCGCGCCCGCGGCACCTCCGCGGCCTTCCTCGGCGCCGACGCCCTCGGCTGGGACGTCTTCGCCCGGCGGGCCCGGCTCGCCGACACCGCCCGCCGCTGTTACGAAGCCCTCGCCCCGGCGACCGCCGCATGGGTCCGCGCCTACGTCGACGGCGTCAACGACGGGCTCGCCGAACACGGCCACCGGGCCCCCGAGTTCGCCGCCGCCGGGACCACCCCCGGCCGCTGGGAGCCGTGGACCCCGCTCTCCGTCTGGCTCTCCCACCACGTCCTGTTCGCCGGCTTCCCCACCAAGCTCTGGCGCGACCGGGTCGCCCGCGCCCTCGGCGAGGAGCACACCGAACTCTTCGCCACCGACGGCCCCGGCACCTCCGGCAGCAACGGCTGGCTGATCGCCGGCGAACGCACCGGCAGCGGCGCCGCCCTGATCGCCGGAGACCCGCACCGCTTCGTCGAGGACCCGGGCATCTACCAGCAGGTCCGGCTGGCCTGCCCGGAGTTCGACGTGATCGGCCTGGCCGTGCCCGGCGTCCCCGGCATCGGCCACTTCGGCCACACCGGCGGCGTCGCCTGGGCGATCACCAACGCCATGGCCGACTACCAGGACCTGTACCGGGAACGGCTGCGCCGCACCGGCGGCCCCGGCGGCCCCGGTGTCGAGGCGCTCGGCCCGGACGGCTGGCAGCCCGCCGCCGTCCACCGCGAGACGGTCGAGGTCGCCGGCGCCGGACCGGTGGAGGTCGAGATCGTCGAGACCGCCCGCGGACCGGTGATCACCGGCGGCGCCGACGGCGAAGGGGAGGCCCTCAGCCTCCGCTGCCTGCCGCGGGTCGACGCCGAACTCGGCTTCGACGCACTGCCCGCCCTGCTGCGTGCCCGCACCGTCGACGACGTCGACCGCGCCTTCGACCACTGGATCGAGCCGGTCAACGTCGTCCAGGCCGCCGACACCGCGGGCGGCCTGCTGCACCGGGTCGCCGGCGCCGTCCCGGACCGGCCCCGCGCCAACAGCCTGCGGCCCGTCCCCGCCTGGGAGGCCGAGCACGCCTGGCGCGGCCGGCGCCCGATGCCGCGCGCCGAGGTGGACGGCACCGCGGTGATGGCCAATCAGCGAGGCCTCGCCGCCCCGCTCGGCGTGGAGTTCGCGCCGCCGCACCGGGCCGACCGGATCGCCGACCTGCTCGCCGCCCCGGTCGCCTGGACGGCGGCCGACATGGCGCTCGTCCACATGGACACCCACCTGGCCTCCGCCGCCCCGCTGCTCGACCTGCTCGCCGCCCTCGACGCCCTCAGCCCGGCCGCCGAGAAGCTCCGCGACCGGCTGCTGGCCTGGGACCGCCGGATGGCCGCCGACTCCACCGACGCCGCCCGGTTCGCCGAGCTGCGCTCCGCCGTCGTCCGCCGGCTCGCCGCCGAACCGGCGCTCGCCGGCCTCACCGGGCCCTCGCCGTACCCGGAGCCGTTCCTGCCCTGGCTGGCACTGCTGCCCAGGATCGCCTACGCGCTGGAGACCCTGCTGGCGGAGGACCGGCTGCCCGGCGTGGACCGCGCCGCACTGGTGCGGGCCGCTGCGGAGGAGACCGCCGCCGCCGAGGACACCGGGCGGACCTGGGGCGCCACCCACCGGCTGGCGCCCTGGCAGGCGCTGCCCGGCGCCGACGGCGGATCCGACGAGGACCGGCCGGAGCTGGCCGGCGACCACGACTGCGTGCTCTCCACCTCCAGCGTGCCCGGCTTCACCGACCGCAGCGCCCGCGGACCGGCGGCCCGGTACGTCTGGGACCTGGCCGACCGCGACAACAGCCGCTGGGTGGTGCCGTTCGGCGCCTCCGGGCTGCCCGGTCACCCGCACCGGCGCGACCAGCTGCCGCTGTGGCTGAGCGGCGGCCTCGCACCCGTCACCACCGACTGGACCCGCCTCGTCGAGGAGCCGTGATGACCGCCGACACCCCCGCCCGGGCGGCCCCGCCCGCGGACCGCCCGGCGCTGCACGAGGAGCAGCTGCCCGTCCTGGGAGCCGTCCGGATCGTCGAACTGGACCCGGCCGCCGACGCCGGACTCGTCCACCGCTGGGTCACCGAACCGCGCGCCCGCTACTGGGGCATGCTCGACGCCGACCGCGAACAGGTCCGGGAGACCTACGAGTTCGTCGACTCGCTGACCACCCACCACGCCTTCCTCGCGCTGCGCGACGGCCGTCCGGCCGCGCTCTTCCAGAGCTACGAACCCGAGCACGACCCGGTCGGCGAGTGCTACGACGTCCGGCCGGGCGACCACGGGATGCACCTGCTGATCGGCCCGGCGGACGGCCCCCCGCAGCACGGCGTCAGCCGGGCGCTGGTCGGCGTGTTCGTCCGCTTCCTGCTCGCCGACCCGGGCCGCCGCCGGATCGTCGCCGAGCCCGACGCCCGCAACGACCGGGCGATCGCGCTGCTGCGGCGCTGCGGCTTCGAACCCGGCCCGGAGATCGACAAGCCGGAGAAGCGGGCCCGGCTGGTCTTCCTCGACCGGGAGGCCGCCGGACGGGCCTGACCCGTGCTCAGACGGTCAGCACGATCTTGCCCCGGGTGCCGCGCGACTCGATCAGCGCGTGCGCCTTCGCGGCCTCCTCCAGCGGCAGCACGTCCTGCACGTGCGGGCGCAGCCGGCCCTGCTCCGCCAGCTCGGCCAGGGCCGTCAGCCCGGCGGCGTCCGGCGCGACGACCGGCCCGGCGAGGCGCCGTCCGGCCGCCGCGGCCGCTGCGGTGAGCTCCGGGCTGTTCCGCTCGATCAGGGTGATCAGCATGCCGTCCTCGGCCAGCAGCGGCAGCGAACGCCGCCCGTAGCCGCCGACGCCGTCCAGGACGACGTCGAGCCCGCCCAGCCCGGCGGCGAAGTCGCCGGCCCGGTAGTCGATGACGCGGTCCGCCCCGAGCGAGCGGACGAAGTCGTGCTTGGCCGCGCTCGCCGTGGCCAGCACCTCCGCGCCGCGGGCCCTGGCGATCTGCACCGCGAGGTGGCCGACCCCGCCGCCCGCGCCGTGCACCAGCACCCGCATGCCCTCCCGCAGGCCGGCCGTGCCGACCAGCGCCTGCCAGGCGGTCAGGCCGGCCAGCGGCAGCGCGGCGGCCCGCACGTGGTCCAGGCCGGCCGGCTTGCGGACGAGGTGCCCGGCCGGCGCCGCGACGTACTCGGCGTAGGCGCCCGCCGGCCGCGGGAAGCACGGCATGCCGAAGACCTCGTCGCCGACCCGGAAGCGGGTGACGTCCGGGGCGACCTCCTCGACCACGCCCGAGACGTCCCAGCCGAGCACGAACGGCGGCTCGCCGAGCATCGGCAGCGCACCCGCCCGGACGTGGGCGTCCACCGGGTTGACCGAGGCGGCGTGCACCCGGACGAGCACCTCGCCGGGGCCGGCGACCGGGCGGGCGACCTCGGCCGGGACGAGGACGTCGGGGGTGCCGAAGGACTGCTGGACGATGGCGCGCAAGGGGTGCTCCTGGTGGCGGCGGGGGTGCGGCGGGACGGTTCCGCCGATCGGTTCAGTGTCCACCGTAGGAAGCCTTCGAGAGACGATGAATGGCTGATCGACTCGATTCGATGTCCGATCGTCTCCACGTGGTGGTCGGGCGGATAGGCTCGCCGGGTGGACATCCTCACCGACGCCGTCGCCTCCGTACGGACCGGCAACCCCGTCTCCGCCCGCACCGACTGCCGGGCGCCCTGGGGCCTGCGCTTCGCCGAGCAGGCCGGCGCAGGCTTCCACGTGGTGCTCGCGGGCACCTGCTGGCTGATCGAACCCGGCGGCGTCACCACCCGGCTCGGCCCCGGCGACATCGTCTTCGTGCGCAGCGGCCGCGAGCACGTCCTCGCCGACGATCCCGGCTCCCCGGTCGTCGACTACCGGGCCGACCTCGGCTGGCCCCGGCCGCCGACGCCGAGCCCCGCCGATCCCGGCACCGGCCCGGTCACCACGATCCTCTGCGGCTCCTACCTCCTCGACCAGGAGCGCCCGCACCCGCTGGTCGCCACCCTGCCCCCGCTGATCCACCTGCCGGCCCGGCGCGGCCGCCACACCGCCCTCGCCTCCGCCGTCGACCTGCTCGCCGCCGAACTGGAGCGGCCCGGGCCCGGCTCCGACGGCATCGTCGCCCAGCTGATCGACCTGCTGCTGCTCTACATCCTGCGGACCTGGCTCGACGAACAGCCCGACGCCGCGGCGGCCGGCTGGGCCGCCGCCCTGCGCGACCCGGCGATCGCCCCCGCCCTGAAGGCGATCCACGCCGACCCCGGCGGCACCTGGACGGTCGAGAGCCTCGGCGCGGGCGTCGGCCTCTCCCGGGCCGCGTTCGCCCGCCGCTTCACCGCCCTGGTCGGCGAACCGCCGCTCACCTACCTCACCCGCTGGCGGATGACCACCGCGGCCGGCCTGCTGAGGCACTCCGACACCCCGATCGCGGTGGTCGGCGACCGGGTCGGGTACCGCTCCGAATTCGCCTTCGCCAAGGCCTTCAAACGCGCGTACGGGCAGCCGCCCGGCCGGTACCGGCGGCGGGCCCGGGAGGCCGCCTGACCCCTGCGCGGCGGCGCTCGGTCCGGTGCGTCCAACACGCCGAGGTCGGCCGAGGGGGCGCGGGCGGACGGTCCGCGGCGGATACTGGCGCCATGGTCCAGAACCCAGAGAACCCGGAGTTCCCCGAAGACTACGACGAGGAGTCGCCGGCCGTCATGGAGGCGGAGGACGAGGAGCGGGAGGTGGCCGAGCGCCAGGGCGACGAACTGGAGCAACTGCGCGAGCGGCGGGCCCTCGGCGCGGACCAGGCCGACGACGGCGACGCCGTCGAGCAGTCCATCGTGGTCTCCCTCGACGAGGAGGACTACCGGGACTGAGGCAGCCGCGGGCAGCACCCCCGGTGGCAGCACCCCAGGGGCGCGGGGAACTGCGCAATGCGGATGGGGTTGCCGTACGGATCAGCGCCCGGCCCGAATTCCGTGGACGTACCCGATCCCGGACTGCGCGATTCTCCCCCGCCTTCGGCCGGGAGGTGCCCCCACGCGCCCCTGGGGCGTTGCCTACAGGGCCCGGCGGCGCTGGAGCCAGGTGAAGGCGAGCCAGCCCGGGAGGACGGGCAGCAGGAAGACCAGCAGCCGGAAGAGCATCACCGCGGCGAACGCGCTGCCCTGGTCCATGCCGCCGGTGTGCGCCAGGCCCTCCGTGAGCAGACCCTCCACCACGCCCGCGCCGCCCGGCGTGGGCGCCGCGGAGCCGGCCGCGTTGCCGGCCAGGAACACCACCGCGACCGCGCTGAAGGACGGCCGGGCGCCGACCGCCAGTGCGCAGCAGTACAGGCAGGCCACGAAGGCCGTCGAGACCAGCAGTTGCCCGGCGACGCCGGCCGCCAGCTTGCCCGGCTGCTGCAGCAGGTCGAGCAGGCGCGGCAGCACCTCGGCGCGCAGCGGCCGCAGCAGGCCGACGATCCGCCGCCGCAGCCAGGGCACGGCGAGCGCGGACAACAGGACGGCGGCGACCAGGCCGAGTCCGGCCGCGAGCCAGGCCGGGCTGGGCAGTTCGGTCTGCGGTCCGAGGCCCACCAGGGTGGTGAAGAAGGCGAGTTGCAGCATGTGCAGTGCCAGGCCGACCAGCTGGGAGGCGCCCACGCTGGAGAGGGCCTGTGCGGTGGGGATCCCGCTGGCCTGCAGGAACCGGGTGTTCAGTGCGATGCCGCCCACTCCGCCGGGCGACACCAGTTTGACGAAGGAGCCCGCCACTTGGGCGGCGAGCGCGCCGCGCGGGTCGAGCCGTTCCGGGACGAAGCCGATGAATCCGAGGGCCGCCGCGCCGTAGCTGGCGACGGCCGCCAGGACGGCCGCCGAGAGCCAGAACGGGTCGGCGTCGGCGACCGCGCGGAAGGAGTCGAGGCCGGAGCCGAACAGTGCCTGCAGCAGCAGGTACCCGCCGGCCATGCCGGCGGCGACGGTGGCGAGGGTGCGCGGCCGCAGTCGTTCCAGCCGGACGGGTTCCACCGGTGCCTGCGGGCGCAGCCGGAGCACTTCCGCGCGTATCGCGGCGGCCAGTTCGGGCTGTGCGGCGAGGGCGTCGCGGGTCGCCCGGGGCAGGGCGATCGGCTGCAGCAGCGGCAGCGCGGCGCCGATCGTGGCGGGTCCGATCACCGCGGCACCGGCGGCCACCGCCCGCTTTGGACCGGTCTTCAGGGCCAGCGCGGTGAGCATCCCGGCCACGTCGAGGCGCAGCAGGAGTTCGCCGGCCGCGATCTCGCCGTACGCGAGTTCGGTGAGCTGCACCGCGCCGTCCGGGCCGAGGCGGACGGTGTCGGGGCCGAGGGTGCGGTGGGCGATGCTGCGCCGGTGCAGCAGTCGCAGCTGCTTCCAGGCGTCGTGCAGCACCTCGTCGGTGACCTCGTCCGCGGGGACGTCGCCGAGCGGCCGGCCGGGCAGGTGGCGGTAGGCCACCAGGGCGGCGTCCGGGCCCAGTTCGGCGGCGGCGAGCGGCTCCGGGGTGCGTACCCCGGCGGCGAAGGCGGCGTGCGCCACCAGGGTCTGGTGCTCCAGTCCCTCGCGCAGCGAGCGCAGGCCGAGCGGCAGCGGTGCGGTGCGCAGCCGCAGCAGTTGCCAGACGTGCTGCGGCAGACCGAGGGCGGCGGCGCGCCGGTCGAGCAGTCGGACGTCGAGGTCGGGCCGGTCCTGGTGCTGGGTCACCAGGTACCGGCAGGGGCCGGCCACCCGCACGGTGTTCGGGCGGGTCCCGGCGTTGCGCAGGGTCACCCAGAGCTGCAGTTCGGACGGCTCCCGGGTGGGTTCGCCGACGGACCAGGCGACCAGGTGCGCGGTGGTCCAGCCGACCAGCAGCGAGAGCAGCACCGACAGCGGGGTGGCGTAGCCGGTGAGCAGGCCGGACAGTCCGGCGGCGGTGAGGGTGGCGGCGAGCGAGGCGCGCCAGCGGGGCAGTCCGCCGGTGCCGACCGCGGTCATGAAGGCCAGGACGGGGGCCAGGTGCCCGTACACCGGGTCGGTGCGGCCGGGGCCCTCGGGGAAGGGGTGGGTGAGCGCGGTGAGCCCGCCGACCGCGAGGTCGAGGAGGAGCGAGACGGCGTAGGCGAGGACGGCGGCGAGCACCCCGTCGGCGACCTGCCGGCCGGCCCGGCGCAGCACCCGGCCGACGGCGAAGGCGAGCGGCACCAGCAGCAGGGCGGCGGCGCTGCAGGCGGCCAGCAGCCGTACCGGGGGCCGGGGGAGCAGGCCGGTGCCCTCGACGACGTCGGCGTCCAGGCCGCCGGCGGTGCCCTGGGCGTACTGGGCGAGCAGCAGGAGCAGGCCGATCGCGGCGAGCCCGATCAGGGCGCGGATCAGCGCCGCGGGGTGCCGCACCCGGCGGTGACGCGGTGTCGCGGGCGCGGTCCGCAGTTCTCCTGCAGGGGTCAGCGTGGCCACGCGGCATGCTCCCACATCCCCCGGACGGGGGAGTGCGATGCCGGTCACGGGATCCGCCCGGTTGCCGGGCCGGGCCTGCGGAGGCTTGTCGGGCGGGTGCCCGGGCCGGAGGTGCGGGGTCGGCGGGCGGGGGGTACAGGAAGGAGTTAAAACGCTAAAATCCGGACATAACACCCCGTGCGGTCGGCGTTCCCCGAGTCCCGCGGCCCCCGCGGGCGGCCCGGCTGCGGAAGGGAGGCCGACCATGGCCAAGCAGACCACCGGCAAGATGACCAAGCTCCGCCGCGGCACCCAGGAACTGCTCGAACGCCGCGGCATGGCCACCAACCCCGGCCCGCTCACCCCGCAGCTGCACACCGACACCGCCTCCGCCGCCCGCAGCGGGCCGTACTTCGGGGACGCGGTGTTCAGCCACGGCGGGCGCCGCTCCGACACGACGGCGGGGCCGATGGCCGGCGTCGCCCACCACGTCGAACTGCCGGGCCACCGGCACCGCGGCGCGGAGAAGCACTCCGCGCACTGAGGCGGCCCCGCCCGCACCCGGCCGCGCCCCGCCGGAGCCGACGGGGCGCGGCCGTGCGCGTCCGTGCGGAAGAGTGGGGCCCGCGCCGCCGCCCGGCGGCCGTCCCCGACGCGGAGGAGCACCACATGTCCGACAGCCCACTGCTGCAGACCCGTGAGGAGTGGCTCGCCTCGCTGACCAGGGTGTACGCGGCCGCCGGCTGCCTGATCACCGACCCGCAGGGCCGGGTGCTGATCGTCAAGGCCGGCTACCGCGAGCACTGGCAGTTCGTCGGCGGGACGGTCGACCCCGGCGAGAACCCGCAGCAGTGCGCCACCCGCGAACTGCACGAGGAGACCGGCATCGAGAAGGAGGCCGGTGAGCTGCTGGCCGTCGCCTGGACCAACCCCTCCGGCGAACTCGACCACCCCGCCTGCCACTTCCTCTTCGACCTGGGCACCCTGCCGGCCGACACCCCGATCACCCTGCCCGCGGGCGAACTCGACGACCACCGCTGGGCGGAGGTCGACGAGGCGCTCGAACTCCTCGGCCCGGCCCGCTCGCTGCGCCTGTCGGCGGGCCTCGCCGCCCGCGCCGACGGCCGCACCCGGGTCGTCACCAGCCCGGTCAGCGGCCTCTGAGCGGCGGCGGCCGCCTCACAGGACGAGCTTGAAGCCGTCGTGGCTGCGCTCGAACCCCAGTGAGGCGTAGAAGCGGTGCGCCTCGGTCCGCCGCTTGTTGCTGGTCAACTGCACGAGGGAGCAGCCCTGTTCGCGGGCCCGGTCGATCGCCCGGGCCAGCAGCAGCCGGCCCAGCCCGCCGCCGCGCCGGTCGGCCCGGATCCGGACGGCCTCGATCAGCGCCCGCTCCGCCCCGCCCCGGCCGAGGCCGGGGATGCGGGTCAGCTGCAGGCAGCCGAGCACCGTGCCGTCGCCCTCGTCGAGCACCAGCAGTTCGTTGCGCGGATCCGCCTCGATGGCGGCGAAGGCCGCCTCGTACGCTGCACCGACCCGCACCGACGCCGGATCGGTGACGACGGACTCGTCGGCGAGCAGGGCGAGCACGGCAGGCAGGTCGCCGCGGACGGCGGTACGGACGATCACACGGGGAGTCTGGCAGATGGAGATCGTGGAGTACCCGGAGGCCGAGGTGCCGGCCCGGCTCCGGGCCCGGGTGTGGGCCCTGCAGGAGCGGGCCCGGCCCACCGGGGCGCCCGACCCGGGGGTGAGCCACGACCCGGCGCCCGACCCGCGGAGCATGCTGCTGATCGACGGGCCGCGGGTGGTGGCCGCGCTCGACCTGCTCGGCAAGGACCTCCGGCACGGCGGCGAGGTGTTCGCGGCCCGGGGCCTGTCCGCGGTGGTCACCGACCCGGCCCGCCGGGGCCGCGGCCACGGGCTGGCCCTCGTCACGGCGGCCCGCGCGCGGATCGCCGCGCTCGGCGCCGACCTCGGCCTGTTCACCTGCGACCGGCCGCTGCAGGGGTTCTACGAGCGGGCCGGCTGGGAGGTGCTGCCCGGGGCCGTCCTGGTCGGCGGAACGGCCGAGGAACCCTTCCCGAGCGACCGGCCCGGCTTCGACAAGGCCGTCCTCGCCGGCTTCTTCTCCGCGCACGGCCGGGCCCGCCGGCCCGGCTTCGACGGTGCCCGGATCGCGCTCCACCCGGGCACCGTCGACCGCCTCTGGTAGCGGCCCCGGCCCGGGTGCGTCAGGCCAGCAGCCGGGCCCGGACCGCCGCCGTGTCGGCCGCCGGCAGGAAGACGGCAGGCTCGAACTCGGCGATCGTCTCCAACAGGGCCGCCTCGGCCGTGGTGCCGGCCCGGTCCAGCACCGCCTCGATCGCGGCGGTCTCGTCGGGCCGGCCCAGCATCGCCCAGAGCGGGCGCAGGTTCCCGGCGCTCAGCAGGTAGTCGTCGACGATCGCGTCCGCCGAGACCCCGGCCACGGCGAGCAGCACCAGCGCGGCGAGCCCGGTGCGGTCGCGGCCAGCGCCGCAGTGCACCACCACCCCGCCCGGCGCCGCCCGGCCGACCGCGGCCACCACCTCGGCCACCGCCCGCGGGCAGTGGTCCAGGTACGGCCGGAAGGCCAGCGGGGTGCCGTCCAGGCCGCCGAACCGGGCCCACCACTCCGGTCCGGCCAGCTCGTCCAGCGGCACCCGGACCAGCTCGATGCCGTCCGGGCGCTGCAGCAGCGGCCGGTACTCCTCCTCGTTGCGCAGGTCGATCACGGTGCGGATGCCGTACGCCTGCAGCGCGGCCCAGCCCTCGGCGGTCAGCCGGTCCAGGTTGTCGGCGCGGACGACGGCCCCGCGCCGCGTCCGCCGGCCGTCCCGGGTGGGCAGTCCGCCGAGCTCGCGCACATTGAGGCAGCCGTCCCACACCAGGCGCCGGTCGTCCGTCATGTCCCGTTCCCCCCATGCCGTTGCGGGGTCCCTGCGGATCCCCCTCGGAACAGACTCCCGGGGGTGCGCCGATGGTTCCCCGGACGCCGCCCGGCGACGGCACCGGCCGGCTCAACCGCCGAAGGACCAGAGGGGCCGGCCGGCCGTGTCGCGGCAGCCGACGGAGCCGAAGCGGGTGTCGCCGACCGAGAGGAAGCCGGTGGCGGCGCCGCGGAGCACCTCGCGGGCGACCGGGTCCGCCGGTGACCAGTCGCCGTACAGCCGCAGCACCCGGTCGGCCAGCTCCGTCCGGCGGATCGGGGCGACCTCGGCGAGCCGCAGCGCGGCGTTGACGTCCACCAGCTCCTCGGGTCCCAGGTAGCGCTCCGTCCCGCCGGAGGCCGCCTCCAGGCGCCGGAGCAGTTCGGGCAGCCCGTAGTGGCGGACGGCCGCCACGGTGTCCTGGACGGCGACCGCCCAGCGCGGGCCGGGGGTGATCTGCCACCACACGTCGCCGCCGACCGGCAGTAGCCGGCCGATCCGGGTGTGCCAGGACTCCAGGCCGGTGACCGCGTTCGGGTCCGGCCGCACCGCCCGTCCGGGCCGGTCGGCCGCCCAGACGGACTTGCGGGTGAGCCCCAGGTTCACCGTGTAGCGGACGACACGGTCGTCGGCGGTGCCGAGCTCGACGCCGAGCAGCGCCCAGTGCTCCTCGTCGGGCAGGGCGAAGGTGTGCCGCCAGCCGGTGAAGCCCATGGCGCGCAGGGCGGGCGCGAGGTGGTCGCGCATGCCCTCCGCGAAGAGCGTCCGGGCAGTGGTCATCACGGTGTCCTGGGGGTAGGCGGGGTCCGGGGTGGCCGGGACCGGGTGGACCGCGGGGGGTGGAGCGGCCCCGTCCAACGTATGCCCCGGTCACCTCTGACTGCCGCGGACGAATGACAGCTGCTGCCAGGACATTGGTCCTACCCGCCCCGGACCTCGGGCCCGCACCGCGGACCTCGCCCTTCGGCCCACGGCCGCGCCGGGATGGCGCATGATGTGGCGGGTGCACAGTGCAGACCACCACGGGCCGGGCGTCGGCGACCCGGCGGGCCACACCACCAGCCCGGACCACCCGCCGGACCGCGGCCCGGACCTCACTGCGGCCGTGGCGGCCGCCCGGAACGGGGACGAGCAGGCCTTCCGCCAGCTGTTCAGAGCCGTCCAGCCCGGAATGCTGCGTTACCTGAGAGTGCTGGTCGGCGGCAGACCCGAGGACGCCGAGGACATCGCCTCCGAGACCTGGCTGCAGGTCGCCCGCGACCTCGCCGGATTCCAGGGGGACTCGGACGGCTTCCGCGGCTGGGTGGCCACCATCGCCCGCAACCGCGCCATGGACCACCTGCGCCGCCAGCGCCGCCGTCCGGTCGCCGACCTGCCCGTCGAGCACCTGCTCGACCTCGCGGCCGCCGAGGACACCGCGCACAGCGCCATCGCCGCCGTCACCACCGGGGACGCGCTCGCCCTGATATCCCGGCTGCCCCGGGACCAGGCCGAGGCCGTCCTGCTGCGCGTACTGCTCCAGCTCGACGCGGAGAGCGCCGCCAGGGTGCTCGGCAAGCGCTCCGGCAGCGTCCGGATGGCCGCCCACCGCGGGCTGAAGCGGCTGGCCAAGCTGCTCGACCAGACCGGCGGACCGGCCGCCGGACTGCCCCGGCAGCAGCCCGCCGAAAAAAATTCCGCGCAGGGTGTGACACGCGCGCGGACCGCGACGCTGAAGGACATGAGATGAGCAAGAACCGATCCCACCGGATCGACCGGGACACCGCCGAGCAGCTGCTCGGCGGCACCGCGGTCGGCTCGGAGGCCGGTCCGGCCTCCCTCACCGGTCATGCGGCCCTCGCCGGGCTGCTCGCCGCCGCGGCAGCCCCACCCGCCGACGGCGCACTGCCCGGGGAGGAACAGGCCGTGGCCGCCTTCCGGGAGGCTCGTCGCACACCTGCACCGCAACCCGGGAGAGCGACCATGGCGGACCACGCGCGAAGGAGGACCTTCACGCTGAAGGCACTCGTCGCGGCGTTCGCCGTGACCGCCGTCGGCGGCGTCGCCGTCGCCGCGGGCACCGGCAACCTGCCGCAGGCCCTCGGCGGCAGCCCGGCCAAGGGGCACGCCCCCGCCGCTCCGGACGCCTCCCCGACCGACCCGGCCTCCGCCTCCGGCGACGGCACCCCGAGCGGGCGTCCGACCCCGTCCGGCAGCGCGGGTCGTACCGACGCGGCCGGCTCCCCGTCCGTCGGCTCCCACGCGGGGGGCGCCTCGGCGGCCTCCGCGCTGCCCGACCTCGCGGCGCTCTGCCAGGTCTGGACGGACCGCTCGCGCAGCGGCGCCAAGCAGCGCGACCTGCTGGCCGAGCCACGGATGGCACCACTGGTCGCGGCGGCCGGCGGCGCCGCCAAGGTCGACGCGTACTGCAAGTCCGGCAAGGGCAGGACCGCCACGGCGAGCCCGTCCGCGACCACCGGTACGGGGCACGACGGCGGCCAGCCGAGCGCCTCGCCGACCAAGGCGGAGCGGACCCCGACCCGCACCGCCGCCCAGAACCTCACCGACACCGCCGACAAGGCCGGTGCCGCGGTGAGGTGACGCCACAGACTCCGGACGGCCGGCGGGCACACACCCCCCCGGGC
Source organism: Kitasatospora sp. NPDC085895 (assembly GCF_040702125.1). Taxonomy (NCBI): domain Bacteria; kingdom Bacillati; phylum Actinomycetota; class Actinomycetes; order Kitasatosporales; family Streptomycetaceae; genus Kitasatospora; species Kitasatospora sp. NPDC085895. The sequence goes on from NZ_JBFBJY010000016.1 coordinate 128,876, forward strand.
TCGGCGGCCGTCCGGTGACCGCACCACCCCGAAGACTCCGGGGGGTCGGTGGGTTCCCCCGTGCCCACCGCCTCCCCGGGAACCGCTCCGGACGGGCGCAGGAACTCCCCCGGGTCCTTGCGCCCGTCCGGATCCGCCCCGACGGGCGCCCCGGAACCCCGGGCGGGCGGTGGATTCCCCCGTGTCCACCGCCCGCCCGGCCCTGCCGGGCCCGGGGGCGACGATTGGAGCACCCGTGACCGAGGACACGCTGCGGATCCCCCGCGTGACGGCGCCACCACCGGACGCCCCGGTGTTCGTGGACGGCAGCGGGCGCCGCCGGCGGCTGGTCCGTCGGGCCGGCTGGCTGCTCACCGTGCCCGCCGTCGGCTACCTCGGCCTGCTGGCCTCCAGCCTGGTCGGCGGGCCCGTCCTGGACGCCCCCTTCCTGCCGGCCCTGCCCGCGCACACCGCGACCCCGGCGGCCACCGTGCCCGCCGAGTCCCCCGTACCGGCCGCAGCGGGCTCCGAACCGGCGTCCGGCCCCGCCGGTGCGGCCGGACCGACCGGCACCCGCAGCACCGCGACCACCCGGTCGACGGCGCCCGCCACCCGCACCGCGGCGCCCGCCACCCCGCAGCCGACCGCCACGGCGACCACCGTGCCGAGCCCGACCCACGGTCGCTCCACCGCACAGCCCACCCGCAAGCCCACCAAGACCCCGTGAGCGCCGCCCCGTGACCACTGCCACCCGCCCCCGCAGGAGCCGCGGCCGCCGGGCCGCCGTCCGGCAGACACCGCTGCGCACCCACTGGCTGCTGCTGACCGTGCTCGTCCTCACCCTGGCGGCCGCGCTGCTGATCCAGGGCTACACCCGGCACATGTACGGGAACACCGCCGACGGCGCCGCCCGCGCCGACGGGAGCAGCGCGGCCGTCCCCGAGCAGGTGCGCACCGGCGGCCCGGTGATCGCCACGTCCGAGGACGGCTCCGCCCGCACCGCCAGGCCGGCCGCGGGAACGATCGCGCTCACCTTCGACGACGGCCCGGACCCGCGCTGGACCCCGCAGATCCTCGACGTGCTCCGCCGCCACGGCGTGCACGCCACCTTCTTCACCGTCGGCACCCAGGTCGCCGACCACCCCGACCTCGCCCGCCGGATCGTCGCCGAGGGCCACCAGATCGGCGTGCACACCTTCACCCACGCCGACCTCTCGGCCGTCGCACCCTGGCGGCGCACGCTGGAACTCCGGGAGTCCCAGCTCGCCCTGGCCGGCGCCGCCGGAGTGACCAGCACGCTGTTGCGGCCGCCCTACTCCGCCGGGAACGACGCGCTCACCGACGCCGGCTGGGACGCCGTCCTGCAGGCCGGCCGGGACGGCTACCTCACCGTCCTCACCACGCTCGACAGCGAGGACTGGCGCCGCCCGGGTGTCGAGCAGATCATCGCCGGCGCCACCCCGAAGGGCCGCGACGGCCAGGTGGTGCTGATGCACGACGCCGGCGGCGACCGCGGCCAGACCGTGGCCGCCCTGGACGCCCTGCTGCCCCGGCTGCAGGCGGCCGGCTGGCGCTTCGACACCGTCTCCGCCGCCGTCGGTACGACCGACCCGGTGCACCCCGCGACCGCCGCCGAGCACTGGCAGGGCCTCGCCCTCGTCACCGTCCTCGGCGCCAGTTCGTTGGTGCTCGACCTGCTGGACTGGCTCCTGTGGGCGGCCGGTGCGATCGGCGCGCTGCGTGCGATCGCCCTGCTGGTCGCGGCCCGCCGGCACAAGCGGCTGCGGGCCCGCGGTTGGGGCCCGCCGATCACCGAGCCGGTCTCGGTGATCGTCCCCGCCTACAACGAGAGCGCCGGCATCGAGGCCGCCGTCCGCTCCCTGCTCGCCTCCGACCACCCGGTCGAGGTGATCGTCGTCGACGACGGCTCCACCGACGGCACCGCCGACCTCGTCGAATCCCTGAACCTCCCCTACGTCAGGGTCTTCCGGCAGCCCAACTCCGGCAAGCCCGCCGCACTCAACCTCGGCCTGCGCTACGCCCGCGCCGAGCTCGTGGTCATGGTCGACGGCGACACCGTGTTCGAGCCGGACGCCGTGCGGATGCTCGTCCAGCCCTTCGCCGACCGCCGGGTCGGCGCCGTCTCCGGCAACGCCAAGGTGGTCAACCGCGGCGGCCTGCTCGGCCGCTGGCAGCACATCGAGTACGTGGTCGGCTTCAACCTGGACCGCCGGCTCTTCGACCTCGCCGAGTGCATGCCCACCGTGCCCGGCGCGGTCGGCGCCTTCCGCCGCTCCGCCCTGCTGCGGATCGGCGGCGTCGCCGAGGAGACCCTCGCCGAGGACACCGACCTCACCATGGCGCTCTGCCGGGCCGGCTGGCGGGTCGTCTACGAAGAGCGGGCCAAGGCCTGGACGGAGGCCCCCGCCTCGCTCGGCGCCCTGTGGCGGCAGCGCTACCGCTGGTGCTACGGCACCCTGCAGGCCATGTGGAAGCACCGCGGTGCGCTCGGCCAGCGCGGCCAGGCCGGCAAGCTCGGCCGCCGCGGCCTGCTCTACCTGCTGATGTTCCAGGTCCTGCTGCCGCTGCTCGCCCCGGTGGTCGACGTCTTCACCCTGTACGGGCTGGTCTTCCTCGACCCCGTCCGGATCACCGGCCTCTGGCTGGCCTTCATGCTGATGCAGGTCGCCATGGGCGCCTACGCCTTCCGGCTGGACGGCGAGAGGCTCGGCCCGCTCTGGACGCTGCCCCTGCAACAGGTCGTCTACCGGCAGCTGATGTACCTCGTGGTGATCCAGTCCGTCTGCACCGCCCTGGCCGGCTCCCGGCTGCGCTGGCAGCGGATGCAGCGCTACGGCAGCCTCTCCGTCCCGCCGCCGGCCGCCGGATCCGCGCCGGGCCGCTAGGGTGCACAGGTGCACGAGGCGGGCGCCGAGGCCCGGTTCACGGAAGCGAGAGGAGCCGGACGGGTGATCGGACGCGCGCTGAACGGCCGCTACGAGCTGACCGAGATACTCGGCGTCGGCGGCATGGCCACCGTCTACCGCGGCACGGACCACCAGCTCGGCCGGCAGGTCGCGGTCAAGGTGCTGAACGGCGGCCTGGCCGACGACCCCCGCTTCGCCGAGCGCTTCGGCCGCGAGGCCCAGCTCGCCGCGATGCTGGTCCACCCGCGGATCGTCATGGTCTTCGACTCCGGCGTCGACCAGGGCTCCCCGTACATCGTCATGGAGCTGGTGCAGGGCCGGACGCTCGGCCGGCTGCTCGCCGAGCAGCGGATCCTGCCGGTGGAGCGCGCCGTCGGCATCGCCGCCGCGGTCTGCGAGGCGCTGGAGGTCGCGCACCACGCCGGCCTGGTGCACCGCGACGTCAAGCCCGGCAACATCATGATCTCCGACGACGGCGGCGTGAAGGTGGTGGACTTCGGCATCGCCCGCGCCAACGCCTCCGCCGGACAGCAGCTCACCCAGAGCGCCGCCGTCCTCGGCACCGCCTCCTACCTCTCGCCGGAGCAGGCCACCGCGGCCCCGCTCGACGGCCGCTCCGACCTCTACGCGGTCGGCTGCGTGCTCACCGAGATGCTCACCGGCGCCCCGCCGTTCACCGCCGACACCCCCGTCGCGATCGCCTTCAAGCACGTCTCCGAGCAGCCCGCCCCCGTCTCGCTGCGCCGCCCGGAGATCCCGCCCGCGCTGGACATCGCGATCATGCGGCTGCTGGCCAAGAACCCCGAGGACCGCCCGGCGGGCGCCGGCGCCGCCCGGGCCGAGCTGCTGGCCGCCGTGCCGGTCGCCGCCGCCCAGGACCGCACCAGCGAACTGCTCGGCGCCGCCACCCAGGTCATCCCGCCGGTGGCCGCCCAGCAGGGCGGCTTCCCGACGCCCCCGCCCTTCCCCGCCGCGGGCGGGCAGCCGTACGTGGAGCAGCACCGCACCTCGCTGCTGCCGCAGATGGACATGCCGCCGTCCGCCGCCCCCGCCTGGGCCGACGACCGGGACGGGCCGGACGAGCCCGAGCGCCGCAACCCCTGGCTGCTGGCCGGCGCCGGCGCCGCCGTGCTGGTGGGCGTCGCCGCGGTCGCGGCCTTCGCGTTCAGCGGCGGCCCGGACGGCGAGGGCACCGCGGCGGCCGCGACCCCCGGCCCTTCGGTCTCCGTCACCGCCCCCGCGGTCCCCTCGCCGACGCCCACCCCGACGGCCTCGGCCTCGCCCTCCCGCTCGGCCTCGCCCTCCGCCGGCCGGCTGACCGCCGCGGCGGCGCTGGCCGACCTGCGCTCCGACGTCGCCGACACCGAGCTGGCCAAGGAGAAGGACCGCAAGGAGTTGCTGCTGCGCACCCTCGACGCGGCCTCGGAGGCGATCGGCGAGCAGGACTTCTCGGCCGCGGAGGACAAGCTGAAGTCGGCCCAGCGGACGGTCCGCGACCTCGGCAAGCGGCACGCGCTGCCGCCCGCGGTCCTCGCCTCCTGGCAGACCCGCCTCGCCGCGATCACCGCCGCGGTGCACGCCAAGGCGGACTGACCGGCCCTGTCAGTCCTTGCCGGAGCGCCCCTCGGGTGTCCGGCCGATCCGCCGACCCACCATGTTCCTGGTCCGCCGGCTGACCGAGGTGGCCCCGGCGGTCAGGAAGATCAGCGTGTAGAGGATCTGCAGCATCACCACGCCGCGGGCCTCCTGGCTGACCGGGGTGATGTCGCCGTAGCCGACCGTCGCCATGGTGATCACGGTGAAGTACAGGGCGTCCAGACGGGTCGTCATGATGCCGTTGAAGGTCCCCGGGGTGCGGGCCAGCGACAGGTAGGTGGTCGCGAAGACGATCAGGGCCGCGGCGATCAGCAGCATGATCACGAAGGCGGGGTGGCCGGGCCGCTCGGTCAGCTCGTTCCAGATCTCGTGCATGAGCGCGGCGGCCAGGACGACCAGCGCCACGGCGAACGTCGTCCAGCTGACTGCGGGGTGCTCGGGGCCGAACACCCCGATCGGCACCAGGAACCAGGCTGTCAGCATCAGCGCCGGCCCGCCGAGCATGGTCACCAGGCCCCACAGATTCGGACGCCGCCTCATGGCCGGACCCCTTCCGTCCCCCCTGCCGCACCGGTGCCCGGTTCGTCGAGCAGTTCCACCGCCGCGAGGACGGCCAGCAGCGCCACTCCTAGCCAGACCGCCACCTCGGCGGTCGGACGGTCCCAGAGCAGCAGCACGAGCACGGCCGCGCCGACCGCCGCCCAGCAGAGCCGGGCCTTGAACCGGTGCACGAAGCGGCCGACCGGCCCGGGCCGCAGTCCCATCCTCCCCGCGGCCGTGCGGACCCCGCCCAGCCCGGCCTCCCACAGCCCGCGCACCGCGCCCGCCGAGCGGCTCCGGCCGGACAGCCAGGCGCCCAGCGCGGCCAGCACACCGAGCACGACCACGAGCCGGACGGCGTCGCGCAGGTAGCGGACGAGCGTGTCGTAGACCGCGGAGGCGGCGTCCTGGTCGACGCCCGCGGGCAGCCGGTCCAGGTAGACCGCCCGGAAGGCGGTCAGCCCGAGGCCGAGCAGCGCGGCCGCGGCGGCCGCCCCGAGGGCCGCGGCCACCGCCGCCCGGTGCCGCCGCACCGCGAGCAGCACCCCGCCCACCGCGCAGGCCGCCGCCAGCACCGCCACCCAGTACCCGGCCAACGACAGCAGCCGCAGCAGCGTCCGGACGTGCGCCACCTGGTCGGACCTGACCAGCACGTACGAGGTGTGGATCTCCGGGATGCGCGAGGCCGCCGGCACGCCGTCGGCGACCAGCGCCTGCTTGGTGCGGTCGATCACCGGGGCGAGGTCGAGGGTGACGGTGTTCCCGCGGACCTCGACGGCGCCGCCGCCCTCGCCGGTGAGCGCCCGGTCGACGGCGGCGTGCGCGTCGCGGTTGAGCCCGTCCCAGATCGCGGGGAAGGCGTCGCTGCGCACCAGCCGCTGCACCCCGTCGTGGACGAGCCCGGTGACGCCGCCCTCCAGTGTCGAGCCGAGCCGCTGCAGCAGCGCGCCCAGCAGCGGCGAGCCGCCGGGGACGAGGTCGGAGACCAGCGAGTCGACGGGCAGCCGCTCGACGACGGCGGCGGTCACCCGGTTCGTCACGGCGGCCTGCACCGCCGGGTCGTGGGCGAGCGGCGCCATCGTCGCGACGTACCGGTCCGGGTCGCTGATCTCGGACTTCGCCCAGGCCGCGACGACCGCCGGGGGAGTGAGCAGTACCGCCAGCACGATCAGCACGGCGGCCGCTGCTGAGCGCAGTGGTCGCCGTGCCGGTGACGGTGCCGGAGCGGGCCGGTCGGGCCCGTCCGACGTGCTGCTGGCCATCGGTGCCTCCACTCGGGGATGCGTCCGTCCCAGCAGACACCGGCTCCGGCGGTCGGGCCAGTCGGCGCGAACGCCGGAGCCGCCGGTACCTCGGGTGTCGAACCGCCGGCTCCGGGGTGG